>JAOUGF010000178.1 GCA_029857925.1 Gammaproteobacteria bacterium | reverse complement strand
ACGCGTGGGCATCACGCAATCGAACATGTCGATGCCGCGGCACACCGCCTCTACGATATCTTCCGGCGTGCCGACGCCCATTAAATAACGCGGTTTATCGCGCGGCATGCGTGGCGCCGTGATGTCTAATACGCGCAACATCTCTTCCTTCGGCTCACCCACCGACAATCCACCGATCGCATAACCGTCGAAACCGATATCAATGAGACCCGCCAGGGATTCCACACGCAGATGTTCGTACATCCCGCCCTGCACGATGCCGAATAACGCATGCGGGTTCCCCGCGTGCGCCTGTTTGCTGCGCAAGGCCCAACGCAAAGACAGACTCATCGAATCGCGCGCCTGTTCTTCGCTCGCAGGGTATGGCGTACATTCGTCGAAGATCATCACGATGTCCGACCCCAGCCAGCGCTGCACGGCCATCGACTCTTCCGGCCCCATAAACACCGTGTTGCCGTTGATCGGAGAACGAAAGGTCACGCCCTGCTCACTGAGTTTACGCAAGTCGCCCAGGCTAAACACTTGAAACCCACCCGAATCGGTAAGGATGGGGCCTTGCCAGCGCGTAAAATCATGTAAATCACCGTGCGCTGCGATGATCTCCCGCCCGGGTCGCGACATCAGATGAAAGGCATTACCTAGGATGATCTGCGCACCCAACGTCTGCAATTCATCCGGCGTGACCGTCTTGACTGCGCCATAGGTACCCACCGGCATAAAGGCCGGGGTATCCACCACGCCGCGCGCAAAATTCAATCGGCCGCGACGGGCCGCGCCATCGGTGTGGAGTACTTCAAATTGCATGCGGATATCCTAGCGTTCCAGTGCGCATATAGTAACCTAAAACGCGCCATTCGAGGACGCCGCGCCTCGTTAAGACCCACGCCAAAAAATTCGGGTGGCCCGTCCCAACCCTGGCTTAGCTATCACAGCCTCCACGGCCAGATACTCGGCAAGGAAACTTGGCGCGCGCAGATTGTTTTGTTAGAGTGGTGCCCGCCCAGCACTGGTGTGGCAAGGGGTATGCACAATCCCACCACACCATCGCCCCCTACTCTTACGAAGGGATCGTCATGCGTTTGCATACATCGCTCATTCTTATTGTCTGCGGCACATCGGCGCTGAGCGCCTGCAATAAACCTGTTGAACCATTGTGGGCAGGCCCCAACGCGATTGTTTCCGGTGCGGTACAACAATCCGCAATCGCCGCATTGGGCCGCGGTACCGCCGTTAGCCTCTGGTCAACACTGCTCCCCGAAGAAGAAGCGGACAGCGACCAAACAAACTTAGATACCTACACCCAGACGCGCTATCGTGTATTTGCGCGCTTGGCGATATATGCCAGCGATTTTCGCACCCTAGGTACCGGCGACCAAGGATGGGCGACGCCGCAACCGCTGCAAACCAGCGCGCGCATCGCGGTGCGTCGTGAGGACCGCGACAACGCGACCGGCGCGGTGACACGCGTCTATGCAACACAAGATGCAACCTTAGTCGCGCAACCGCGGCTCGCCACCGATGCCAGCGGTCATGCGTTTGCCGTTTGGCAACAAAAAGATCTTTACGTCAACGCGCAGGGTATTACGCGCCTGGTCAGCCACGTCTATTTCGCATTATTTAGCAGTGACACATTGCAATGGAGTTCGCCGACCATTTTAGATCAAAACAACACCAGCCAAGGCGTCGGCAGCCTGCACGCGAACGAACCGCTGGACGCGTACGACCCCGATCTTTCCGTCAACCCGAGTGGTGATGCGTTGGTGGTATGGCGGCAACTCAGTGATGTCTCCGGCCCCAGCCAAATCATGGCACGTCGTTATCGTCCGGACGTCGGCTGGCCGTTGGCGGCACAAAAAATCAGTACAGCGGGTGTTGGACACGACGCGGATATGCCGCGAGTACGCTTGGCCAATGACAACAGTGGCATTGGCTACGCGATATGGCGCCAACACCAGGCCACCGTGCACAATGCAGACACCTACAATCGCTTTGTCGTGTATGCGGCAAAATACACCGGAACCGCGTGGACGAATATCACCCAACTCAGCGACGGCCTCGTCGATGCCGTGGAACCCACGCTGGCGGTAAACACGAATAACCGCGCGGCCGTTGCGTGGGCGCAACTCGATTACACCTTTAACGTCTCCGATATCCAGGTCGCGCCCAGCGCTACGACAAAGCCGCCCTATGTTTACAGCGTTTATGCCAACCGCTACAACGGCACCGCATGGCTTGCAAACGCCGAGGAGATCGACGGCGCAAACGTTACCGCGCGGTCGGTTGATATCGCATTGGACGGCAATGATAACCTTTACGCCGTATGGCTACGCGAAATCACGCCAGCCAGCGACCAATGGAACAACGATCGTGTAATACAAGTATACCGCCGTGAATTCATCGGCAATACATGGACAACACCCAACACGCTCGACGGAGAAACGCGGTTTGATACCGATACACCCCATATTATTGCGCATGGAAACACACTGCTGACGTATTGGAAACGCTGGCGTGACCCCTTGTTCGGTAATGGATTTGAAATGTTGGCCCAACGCTATCGCAATGGCGCGTGGGGCGATATCCATGCGCTCGGCATGAGTGACGAAGACGCCTTTGGCGCCACCGCCGCGATCAGTGCCGACGGAACGGCCTACGTGGCCTGGATCAGCGTTGACAGGCCTGGAAATTCAGCATTGCTGGTCAGCGCGGCGACGCCTTAAGAACGCACGTTCGCGACGGCAGCAGCGACATCGCGACTGAGGAACATCGCGTCACCATAGCTATAAAAACGATAACGCCGCGCGACCGCATGCGCATAGGCTTGCATCACGTGCGCATAGCCGCCGAAGGCACACACCAACATCAGCAGCGTCGATTCCGGTAGATGAAAATTGGTGATCAACGCGTCTACACACTTAAACGTGTACCCGGGATAAATAAATATTCGAGTTTCGCCCTGAAACGGCATCAGCCGCCCTGATTGCGCCGCCGTTTCCAGGCTGCGCACACTGGTCGTGCCCACCGCCACCACCCTGCCGCCACGCGCCCGTGTGCGCGCCACTGCGTCGCACACCGCTTGATCCACCTGTAACCATTCGGCGTGCATTTGATGCTCCGCAACGTGCTCCGTGCGCACCGGCAGGAAGGTACCCGCGCCAACATGCAAGGTGACGGTCGCGGTCTCTACACCCTGCGCGCGCAAGCGGTTCAACAGCGCCGTATCAAAGTGCAAACCCGCCGTCGGTGCGGCGACGGCCCCCGGCGCGCGCGCAAACACCGTTTGATAGCGCTCGGTATCGGCGGTGTCCGCCTCGCGCTGCATGTACGGCGGTAGTGGTACGCGGCCGAATTGCGCCAATACCGCCAACACCGGATGCGAAAATTGCAACACGTAAAAGCCGTCACGACGTTCTTCGACACGGGCGCTGGCCTGTGCGCCGAGCAAAATGTCGCGCCCCACCCGCAAGGCCTTGCTCGCGCGTACCTGCGCCAACGCGCGATGTTCGTCCATCACGCGTTCTATCAAAACCTCGACGCGACCACCGCTGTCCTTGACGCCAAATAAACGCGCGGCCAAAACCCGCGTGTCATTCAACACCAGCAAATCGCCTGCGCGCAACAACTGGGGCAGATCGGCGAAGACACGATCCGACACACCACCTTGTTCGACATTCAAACATAATAATCGACTTGCGCTGCGCTCCGCCAATGGAACTTGGGCGATCAATTCGGGGGGAAGCTCAAAATGAAAATCGCTGACACGCATGGGCGGGGGAGTGTAACAAACTACGCGGAGAGAGACCAGATCACCGGCGACTACAGGTTCACACGCGGCAACGTAAAATAAAACGTGGTGTGATCCCCCGGCACGCTGTCGAAGCCTATCTCACCACCGTGCAAGTCGATAATCTTTTTGCAAATATGCAAGCCCAAACCGGTGCCGGGCATCTTGTCATCGCCGCTGTGTAAGCGGTGAAAACGTTGAAAAATCTCACCGCGTTTATCGGCGGGTATGCCGGGGCCGAGATCGGTCACGCCTAGCCACACAGTCGCGCCCGATGCACGCACCGCAACCGTCACCTGCGTCTCGCGCGGCGAAAACTTCGCGGCGTTAGAGATAATATTGCTAATCACCTGCAACAGACGCTGTTCGTCGCCCTGCACGATCAGCGACCCGGCATCCGTGGACAGCTCCATCACCACGCTGCATCCGCATTTTTCACAATAGGGTTGGCTCAATAACACGGCACGTTGCGCCAACGCGACCATATCCACCGCGGCCAGACGTAATTCCAAATGACCGGACGTAATGCGTGACGCATCTAAAATATCGTTAACGATATGTAACAAACGTTCTGTATTGCGATACGCGATTTCCACCAACGTACGGGAATGCGCCGTCAACCCAAGGTTCACATCGTTATATAGCAAGCCGAGGCTACCGTTGATCGCCGTCAACGGCGTGCGCAATTCGTGGCTGACCATATTCACAAATTCATCCTTGGAGTCATCGACGCGATGCATCTCGCGCAACTGCAGACGCAATTCGAGTTGACTGACCACCTGCCGCGCCAATGCCTCTAACGCGGCGCGCTGATCGGCGTTTAACGTGCGCGGTTTGTGATCTATCACACACAAGGTGCCGACCCGGATATTGTCACGCAATATTAGTGGAGCGCCCGCATAAAACTTTACCAAGGGCCCGCCGGTGACGAGCGGATTGTCGTTAAACCGCGGATCGTGATCCGCATCTTCGACGATAAAAACAGGGTCTTCGAGGATCGCATGGGCGCAAAACGCCAAGTCCCGGGGCGTTTCGTGCGCATCCAACCCATGATGCGATTTAAACCATTGGCGATCGCGATCCACAAGGCTGACCAGCGCCATCGGCACCGCGCAAAGCTGTGCGGCGATACGCGTCAAGTCGTCGTAGGCCTGCTCCTCCAACGTGTCGAGGATATCCAGCTCATTCAGCCATTTGAGCCGTTCGCCTTCGTTCTCAGGTAGTGGGGCGCTTTGCATCGATCAGGATTTTCCTACACAGCAACTGTATATATTTTCGTGCATCAGATAGGCAATTTAGCGGGTGTTAAAACCCATTATTTACCCGCCGCCTTGTCATGCATATCGATGTACGACACATAAATTATAGGCCTTGCACACCGCATGCACCGAACCTTCACGCTTAAACCCAGATAAAAATAGGGGCGTACACGTTGTGCCCGCCCCCGTTTACGAATGAATCAGAACCTATTTCTTGTCGCCATGCATATGACCTTCACCACGCGCATGACCATCCCAATGCGGCATGTCTTTGCCCATTTCATCTAATTCTTTCATCATCGCCTCTAATTTTTTCTTGTCTTCGGCGCTCGCGGTATGATTCATATTCGCAACGATGCTCATCGTCTCTTTCAACATCTGCTGCATACGCATGTGACGTTGGTAATACTGTTTCTTTTTGCCGTCATCCATT
>JAOUGF010000177.1 GCA_029857925.1 Gammaproteobacteria bacterium | reverse complement strand
CTCGCGAGCCCATGCCCCATGCGTTGATGCACGCCGCGTTAAACTCGATCGCGGAATTGGCAATTGTGCCGATGCAGGACGTACTCGAACTCGGCGGGGAGCATCGGATGAATGTCCCCGGTGTGGCCGACGGCAACTGGCACTGGCAATTCGCATGGGAGCAATTACAACCCACTGCGATCGACTGGTGGCGCGCGCACGTCGCGCAAAGCGGGCGTGCCGCGCGATCGGGTGAACCGACATAATCCTGCGTAGCGCTCAGATTCGGCGCCGAGAGGCGCCGATTATTTCTACAGCCACAACATATATCCGGCTTCATAGCGATGTCCCAGCGCGGTATGGAACGGGATGACGCGAATATAATAGTGTTGCAACCCGGGTTTGTCGGGTATCAAGTCCAACGTATAGAGCGTATCGCCGTTATCCGACGTGGCCCCTGGCACGCACACCTTGGTTTCCTGTTTGATAAATTTCCCGGTTTCACTGAGCTGGCCGAACAAACATTCAACCAATACCTCGTCGGGCTGCAATCCGCTCAAAGTGACGGCGACCTGTACCGTGTAAGGTTCGCCGCTACACGTCGCCGCAGATGCATTATCGACGCGGTGGAGGCGCACCTTCGGCCAATAGGTGGCGAGTTTACGCCGCCACGCCGCGACTTCGCGCGCGCGCGCATAATCATTGCCGGTCATGACCCGATTAAGTTGGCGCGCCTCGCTATAATAATTGCGCACATAATCCATCACCATGCGTTGCGCATTGAAACGCGGCAAAATGGTTTTTAACGACGCCTTAGACTTTTTTACCCAGCCGGCGGAATAGCCGTAGCCATTGCGATCGTAATACAGCGGTATAACGTTATTTTCCAGCAAATCTAGCAGTTCAGCACCTTCTTCACGATCGTTGTCGGCGTGTTCGACGTTCGGCCCGTGTGGTGTGATGGCCCAGCCGTTGTGACCGTCGTAGCCCTCGCCCCACCAGCCGTCCAACACGCTCAAGTTGACCACGCCGTTAATCGCCGCCTTTTCGCCCGATGTGCCGGAGGCCTCCAACGGCGACTCCGGCGTATTGAGCCATACATCGACGCCGGTCACCAGTTTGCGCGCCAGCGCCATGTCATAACCTTCCAGTAAGATGACATGCCCTTCGAATTCCTTGCTGCGCGAGTAATCGTGGATCTTTTTGATCAACTCCTGCGCGGGTTTATCGTTCGGGTGCGCCTTACCGGCAAAGATGATTAAACACGGACGCTTCGGATCTTTCAATAAACGCGCTAAGCGTTCGGGATCCGAAAACAGCAAGTATGCGCGTTTATACGTCGCAAAGCGCCGCGCGAACCCTATCGTCAATGTCTCCGTTTCGGACGGTGTGAGGTGTTGCGTCAGACGATCGATCAGCAATTCGCTGCAGCCATTGCGGCGAAATTGTATTAATAACCGCCTACGCACATCCGCGAGCATTTCGCTTTTCAGTGACTGTCGTAAACTCCAAAAACTGTGATCGGGTAGCGTGTCGATTTGCTGTTCCCAATAGGCCGGGTTCACCAATTCGTTGCGCCAACCGCCGCCAAACCGCATATCGAACAAATTGGCCCATTCCCGCGCCAAGAATGTCGGCACATGCACACCGTTGGTGACATAGCCCAGCGGATTTTCATCGGCTGGGATCTGCGGCCACACGAACGCGCTCATCTTCGACGCCACGTTGCCATGTATGCGCGATACACCATTGCGAAAGCGAGAACCGCGCAACGCCAGCGCGGTCTGATTAAATCCGGAAGGGTTCGCCGGGCTCGCGCCCAACGCCATCAGACGCCCCAAGTCGCTACGCAGGTCGCTTGCAAACTGTCCGAAATAGGTGGACATCATGTCGTGGTCGAAAATGTCGTGACCGGCGGGCACCGGGGTATGTGTGGTGAATACGGTATTTGCGGCGGCGGCCTCCAACGCACTGTCGAAATCCAGGCCTGCGGCAACGTGTTCCCGCATGCGTTCCAGCACCAAAAACGCCGCATGCCCCTCGTTGATATGCCACACGGTCGGTTTTATTCCCAACGCGCGCAATAATCGAACACCACCGATACCGAGCACGATCCATTGTCGAATGCGGGTATGAATGTCCCCGCCATAGAGCTGATACGTGATGCGGCGATCTTCGTCGCTGTTTTTAGGTAAATCGGAGTCCAGCAAGTAAAGGCTTATGTGACCGGCCTTGATGCGCCATACCCGCAAAAACACCTCGCGTCCCGGCAATTGCACCGAAACTTCAAGATTGCCGCCTTGCGCATCGTTCACAGGATCGATGGGCAGGTCCTCAAAATGCGTCGGTAAATAACTGGCGATCTGGCTGCCGCAATTATCTATCGTTTGTTTGAAATAGCCTTGCCGGTAGAGTAAACCGACCGCGACAAACGGGAGATTGAGATCGCTAGCGGCCTTGCAATGATCGCCCGCCAGGATGCCAAGGCCGCCTGAATACAGTTGCACACTCTCGTGAAAACCGAATTCGGCGCAAAAATACGCGACCAGATCCTCGCTGGGATCTAAATATTCCTTTATCTCCGGGCGCATGGTTTCTTGGTGATAGGTGTCAAAGCCCGACAATACTCGATAATATTCCTCCATGAATACGCGGTCGGACACTGCATCGTCCAACTTTTGCTGGGCGATACGTCGCAAAAACACCTTGGGGTTGTGGCCGCAATTGTCCCACAACGCGGTATCGAGCCGGAAAAAAAGCCCACGGACCTGGCGATCCCAGCTATATAAGAGGTCATCTGCCAATTCGGCCAGGCGCGCCAATTTGGACGGCAGCCTGGGCTGCACCTCGAGGGCATAACACGTTGCTTGCAAATTTTCTTCGGATGTCATAACGGGGGGTTACCACTGCATAAGGGCTTATGTTCGGACTATATGGGAATCTCGCGTTGGCATCAAGCTTGTTCCTAATCTAAGTGCGATCCTTGGCTAAAAAGAATAGTTTCCCTGCTAATTTTGGCCTTCGATCGCCTGATGCGGCGATTTTCGCAGGCGCCACCGAATGGGATTCATGACGATCGACGACACACCTACGGTGGGCGCCATGAGCAAAGGATTATTACAACGTTAGGGTACCTCTAAAAATTCGATCAGGGGATGCAGCGCTAGGTGGAAAGGGGCGAAAAAGCGCAGTTTACACGTTGCCTCAAAGGCCCGGCATATCTGAGCATTTTTCGACCCTTTTCAACGAAGCGATGCGCCGCTCAGCGGATTTTTAGAGGTTCCCGTTATATTTGCAAACATCCGGCATACGCGGGCAGCCGAGCGCGGATTACTCGCGGCGAACGTGAAAACGGGTTTCCAGTGTGTTCAAGCGCTCCATGATACCGGTGTATTCCAATCGTCGAAACAGCGCGGAATTCGTCGCGTCTATGTCTGCTTATCAAAAATCTATCCTGCTATAAGTATAGTCCTTTTATAGCCTGTGTATAGTACACGTGAAAGACGTCGGATGGTGGCCATGGGCCTAGGTAAAAGGCGGCCTGCGCTAAGGTTGGTATTTGGCGGTGGTCAGAGTGAACAACCCACGCCCTGCTATTACGCGCGCGCATTGAAAATCATGTTGCGTATTGAGTTGCGTTGGCTCCTCATTACTGTGTAAGCTATTGTCATGCGCCGCATCTTATTTGTGACCAGTGAGGCCCATCCGTTGATCAAGACCGGCGGTTTGGGCGATGTGTGCGGCAGCCTGCCTCAAGCATTGCTCAAACTCGGCGAAGACGTGCGTATCCTCTTGCCGGGTTACCGGTTTGCGATGACACGCGTGCGCCACCTGAAAACCGTCGTTGAGTTTCGCGTACCGGCGGTGGCCGATCCCGTTCGGCTGTGCGAGACACGGTTGCCCGGTACCTCCGTCAAAGCGTGGTTGATCGACGCCCCTGCGTTTTACGACCGGCCAGGGTCGCCTTACACGGATACGAACCATCAACCTTGGCACGACAACGACGTGCGTTTTGCGTTGTTTGCGCGCGTCGCGGCGATGGTCGCACAAGGCATAACGGCGCTCCAATGGCGCCCCGATATCGTGCATTGCCACGATTGGCAGAGTGGGCTGACACCCGCGCTGCTCAGTTCGTTGTCTCCGCGTCCGGCGACGGTCTTCACGATACACAATCTGGCCTACCAAGGTGTTTTCGGTTACGACAGCTTTGCCGCTTTGCAACTGCCGAGCGCGTTGTGGTCGTACACCGCACTTGAATATCACGGACAGTTATCGTTTATTAAAGGCGGGATCGCATTCGCGGATCGTGTAACGACGGTCAGTCCGACCTATGCAAACGAAATTCAAACGCCGGATTTTGGCCACGGATTGGACGGATTGCTACGCCATCGCGCCGCCGATTTGCGTGGCATATTGAATGGCATCGATCCGCGTGAATGGAATCCCGCGCGCGATAATGCGCTCGCCGCGCCATACACACAGCGCAAATTCATCGTCGGCAAACGGGCGAATAAAGCGGCGTTGCAAGCGGAATTGGGGTTGCCGTTGCGGCCGGACATCCCGCTGATGGGCATGGTCAGCCGTTTGGTGGAACAAAAAGGGGTCGACCTCTTGTTGCAGGCACTGCCAGGATTGTTAAAGCAGCCGCTGCAAGTCGTCGTTTTGGGCACCGGTCAGGCGTATTTTGAGCAGGCGTTGAGCTCGATGGCCAAACACTATCCGACACAGGTGGCGGTCGTCATCGGTTATGATGAGGCACTCGCCCACCGTATTATCGCCGGGATAGATATGTTTGTGATGCCTTCGCGTTTTGAGCCTTGCGGCCTCACACAACTCTACAGTCTTCGTTATGGCACCGTCCCGGTCGTGCGTCGCGTTGGCGGCTTGGCCGATACGGTAACGGACGCGACCGAGGAAACCCTGGCCGACGGGCGTGCGGACGGTGTGGCATTCGACGGCGAAACGGGCGACGCGTTACAGGCGGCCGTGCAACGTGCGACCGCGTTATATCATCAACAAGCGGTGTGGCATCAATTGTGTTTACAAGGCATGCGCCAAGATTTTTCTTGGCGGCACAGTGCGCTGGAGTACCAACGACTCTATGATGAATTGGTGCCGCGCACGGGGGAAAATCTATGACTGCGATGAACCCGCCTAACCCGGTGCGTTACGGGGTTAGTCGATTTACCGAGCAAGATGTGTATTTGTTTCGTCAAGGGACGCACGCGCGACTCTATAACGTCTTCGGCGCGCATCACGACATTGTGCAGGGCGACGCGGGCACGCAGTTCGCGGTGTGGGCGCCGAATGCGCAGGCCGTTTCCGTGATCGGCGATTTCAACGGCTGGCGCGCCGGATCGCACCCGTTGCGCGCGCGTGATGACGCGTCCGGCATTTGGGAAGGGTTTATACCCGGTGTCGGCACGGGCACCCTGTACAAATATCACATACAGTCGCGTTTGCATCATCATCACGGGGAAAAGGCCGATCCATTTGCGTTTTCCGCCGAATGTCCGCCGCGCACCGCATCGAAGGTCGCCGACCTTGCGTTTCATTGGGACGACGACGCGTGGCTGCAACAACGCCAACGCACAAATGCGTTAGA
>JAOUGF010000176.1 GCA_029857925.1 Gammaproteobacteria bacterium | reverse complement strand
GGCGGTATTTTGAACGCAGTTATCTGCAAGGCACGTTTGCCGGTTACTATGACAAAAAGGCCGGTGACAGTTATCTCGATTTTTCGCTCGGCTATGGCCGCTATTTAAATCGCTTTGACCTGGACCGCTTCGCGCCTATCGGCCTGAAGTTCGGTGCAGGGATAGAGGGCGAATATCGTAAGGGTAGTCTATTCAGTAGGAAACCAGGCGAATCGCCAAAGGCGCTGCACATCGGCGCAGGTTTCGGCGCGGATATCGGCAACCCGGCCGCGCGCGGTGTGATATTGTCTTTTGATGTGTTTTATACCGCAACCTTTGATGCCTTCACGGAATTGACAAAGCTTGGGTTGTTACCTTCAGTTAGCCTGCACTATAACCTATGAAATCGCCGTGCCTGTACCCTCTATGGGGGCTGGTCGCCGTATTGCTGGCGGCGCTTGGTATGAGCGGGTGTGCCACGCTTTTTAATTCGCAACCGCAGTGGGTGCATATCGCGGCGACGGATCAAGGGCGTGTCGTGAACGTCAGCGCGGACATCTATGGCCGTGATCGTTACACTATCAACCTGCCGAGCAATGTGCCGCTCACACCGTTGCCTAACATGCGTACGCAGGTCACCGTCAACGATCGCTGTTATGAAACGGTGACCGCGTCTATCCATGAAACATTTAATCCGGTCACGTTATTTAACATTTTTAACTATTTTTCCGGCGCGCTGGTGGATTACGGCAGCGGCGCGATGTGGACGTTCGAGAACCCGGTGACCATCCCGTTACGCAGAAAAATCGGGACCGATTGCGCGTTCGAATCACTCGTTGCGGGGGACTCGGTGACCACGCTCCCCATGCCCGCGCGGCGTCTGCGCCATCATCACCTGAATCTTGGCTTTGCGGGGGGGTATGGGCGCGGGGGCGGTAGCGGCGGGGGTACCGCAATCGCGTATGAATATCGCTATAGCGACGCGTTGAGCATGGTTGCCCGTTTTGGCAGTTTTAGCACCTATACCGATCTCTACGGCTACTCCGGTGTACCGTCGAACTCGGGCTGGATAGATGCAACGGCCGTGAATATGAGCCTGGCCCTGCATCACTACCTGTCGCGCATGGCTGGCGCGTATGTCGGTGTCAGCATGAATAATCGGGCAATATCCAGTGAGTATCGTCGCTTCAATACGTTTGCCGCGACAGAGGCGGTGCGCATCAATGAAATGCGGACCTTCGCCGCGATCGACCTGGGATGGCGTACGCAAGGCGCTGCATATTTCGGCGCTGAGGTACAGTTGATGTCGCCATCATTGGTCATGGATCGCCAAACGGACGTATCGTCCGATAAAGATTGGGGTGCGATAACAGTGCCTCAGCATCAGGAACGCGCGCGCAGTATCCATGATAAGCTGGTTCAGGCCAGTCAAATCAACGTCTATGTGGGCGTCGCGTTCTAAACCCCGCGCTTGGGGCCAGACGCACGGCCTGTTATGTGCCGGTCACGTTGACGGCACGGTATTAGTGGGTATACTTTTGATACGGGATAGCCTAGCCCTTGCGCATTGAGTGACGGACATCGGTCATGGAACTACTGTTTTTGCCTGTATTGGTCGCGTTGTTAACCGGCAGTGTCGCCTACGGCATCGCCTATAGCCGTACGCGCAATCGCCTGGTTGCGGGCCTGGTAGTGCATCGCAATGCCTGTTGGTATACACCGTTGTTATTAATATTAATGTGGCCCGTGTTTAATATGCGCATGGGGCATAGCGGTGTTGACTATATCCAGTTCAACAACGTCGCGCACGACCTGTTTTATGGACTGCTCGTCGGCGCGTTGTTGGGCTACGCCACACTGTCCTTCGCGAACTGGATAGGCCGCCGCTACCCCGGTTATACCGGCAGTATGCAACGTAGTTTTTCCGATATGATAGGCCTCTTGTTGATCGCCCCGGTGATTGAAGAGATTATCTTTCGCGGCTATGGGTATGATTTGTCGTCCACGCTAGGTATGACCGCCGGTGTGTTGATAACGTCAATGGCGTTTGCGTTGTGGCACATGAATCCTTATCTGACCGTCCCGGCGTTTTTATTTGGATTGGTAGCGTCCGGGCTATATTTATATACGCAAAGCCTGTTCGCGCCTATCGTCGCCCATGCGGTGAGTAACTTCGCATACTGGCGCTGGTCGGAATCTTATCGTAGTTAGGTCTGCCAGGTTTATCGCACACCCGCAGTTTTCATCACCTCGAGTGATCTTGCGAAGGATGGAAACAGCTTCGCAGCATATTGTAATTGGCGCATCTTTTCGTGGCGCAACGGGGCGTCTAATCGACTCAACTTGGCCGCCTGGCGATAAAACTCCGACCAACGATAGCCGGAACGCGCGAACAATTCCGTAAACGCAGGGATGTGGTCTTCATACGCGGACGTCACCACAAAGCGCGCGTTACTGAGCGGCTGTTTAAACCAATCCGCATAATGCGCCGGTAAAACACCTTGTTTTTGCATCTCGTCAAACCCCTCGCGTAAATGTCGAAAGGCTAATTGCTTCGCGGACTCGATTTCCTCCTGCGTGAGCGGCAACGCGTAGAGGTCTTGTAATGCGGCGCGGGTGTGGTTCAACATACCAAGAAACTCCTGGCGGGTTTCCAGTCCCGCCAAGTAACGCTCCGTTGCGGCATCCGCATCCGGGCGATTGCGCAACCAATACAATAATCCGATACGCGCGACTGCGGTCGCGAATGATTCATTGAATTCCGTGTCGTCCTTAATAAAGACGACTTGATGCGCGAGTTCGTGGAAGATCAACGACGCGATTTGCGTGTCACTCCAATCTATCATCGTGTTGAGTACCGGGTCGGCCAGCCAACCTAACGTAGAATAGGCCGGTACGCCATCGACGTATACATCATTCCCTTCTTTTTCCAATGCCCGTGCGAATTCGCGCGCCTCGCTTTCAGAATAATATCCGCGATAATTTACACACCCTACCACCATAAAACACCATTTGATCGGCGCCAGCGAATAGCGCGGCGTCGCAAAGACATTCCAAACCACATAGTTGCGTTTGATGTCAGAGTAAGTGCGGTAACTGTCGTTGTCAGGCAGGCCTAGAGTCTTGCTCGCGAAGTCGCGCACCGCGACTACGCGTGTCAGTTTTTGTTTCAGCGCGGGGGGGGTGTGGAGGTCGTGCAGCAACTCGTCTATCGATTCTTGGTGGCTTAATACGCCGAGGTGTCCTTCGACCGACTGCGCATAGTAATTGGCGGGGGAGCACCCTGCGCAAAAGGCTGTAATGCCTACCCAGTGCCACACGCTACGCATATACTGCTACCATCATCGGGGTACACATATCATACTCCTTGTACTATCTATGTCGTCCAGCGGTTCTTTTGTCCGCAATAAATTGCAATAATAGCGTGCAGTCAATTGGATTAATCACTCGTTATGAAAGAAAACAAAGGCTTAGCGGTATATCTCGTGGGCGGCGCGGTGCGCGATCGCCTGCTCGGCAGGCCGGTCGGAGAACGCGACTGGGTAGTCGTAGGTGCGCGCGCAGAAGATCTTGTAAATCAAGGATTTAAGCCTGTAGGCAAAGACTTCCCGGTGTTCTTGCACCCACAGACCCACGAAGAATACGCGTTGGCACGTACAGAACGTAAGACCGCGCCGGGCTATAAAGGGTTCTTGGTGCACGCATCCCCCGACGTCAGTTTGCAGGAAGATCTATTGCGCCGCGACCTGACCATCAATGCGATCGCCGAGACCCCGGAGGGCGAGATCATCGACCCGTTAAATGGCCAGGCCGATCTCGCCGCGCGGTGTTTGCGCCATGTCTCGCCCGCCTTTGTCGAAGACCCCGTGCGTATCCTGCGCGTGGCGCGTTTTGCGGCGCGGTTTGCGCCCTTGGGGTTTCATGTCGCGCCGGAAACGATGGCGTTAATGCAGAGTATGGTGGCGTCCGGCGAGGTCGATGCGTTGGTCGCGGAGCGGGTGTGGGCGGAGACGTTTAAGGCCCTGCAGGAATCCACGCCCTCACATTTTTTCTCGGTATTACGTGCGTGCGGTGCATTGGCGCGCCTGTTCCCCGAAATCGACGCGTTATTCGGCGTGCCCCAACCGCCGCAGTATCACCCCGAAGTCGATACCGGTGTGCATACGCTGTTGGTGCTTGACCAGGCCGCACAACGCAGTGACGACAGCATGGTACGCTTTGCGGCCTTGTTACACGATCTCGGGAAGGCCACCACACCGCCTGAACACTGGCCCAAACATCACGGGCATGAACAACGCACCGCGCCGTTAGTGCGGCGCTTGTGCAAACGATTGCGAGTGCCAAATCAATATGCGGATTTGGCGGAAAAGGTAGGGCGTTGGCATGGCGTCATCCACAAGGCGTTGGAGCTGCGCCCCGCCACGTTGCTCGGTATGTTTAATCGTTTGGACGTGTGGCGTCGGCCCGAACGATTGGCGCAGATACTGCTCGCATGTCGTGCGGATGCCGCGGGTCGACCCGGATTTGAAGACCGGCCCTATCCGCAGGCCGATTACGTCGCGGCGGCCTTCGCGGCGTGCGCGCAATTCAGCGGTTCGGCGTGGGCGCAACAAGGGCTCAAAGGAACGCAAATCGCTCAGGCCTTGGGCAAGCAACGTCTTGAGGCGTTAAAAGAATTTAAAGCACAATACTGTCTTTTAAAAGCGACATAAATCCCGTGCATTGCATGGCCGCGTTGAATTCCGTACCATACGGTTGTGGGTGAAAAACGGGGTTCAACAATGTTAGTGCTTGAAGATCTCAGCTTTCATATTCAGCGCGATAGCCATGCGCACGGTTCGGTATGCACGGTGTGGTACACCTACGCGCTGCACTATGAAGGGAATAATGCAGGTAAACCTGTAGAATTATGGGTGGACTTATGGGGTGACGGTTTGTTGCGGAATCACACGTTGGGAGATTCCGTGTATGACGATCACCGCGCAATACTTGCGGAGAAAATGACGCACGAGCGTCACTTCCCTGTGCCGTGTAATATATTAAACGAGGAGATTGGTATGGATGAAATATTTTTGCGTTTACATGCCACACTCTCCGATGGACGAGAATTTACGTGGGACAGTGCGGTGGTGCGGGATCGATTTTAGTTTTACTCCGATTTTCCGTTCTATATTGTAGCGAGAGCGATTAATGCATTGATCGACCGCAGTAGATAGCGAGTGGAAAATCCGGGTTTACTGCACGCCTGCGATGCCTAATCGTCGGCGTATACCAAGGAGCAAGTTCTGCCTCACGCCTCTTTAAGAACGCGTTTTTTAGCGGCCACCGCAATTACGCTGTTACCCTTGCTGGCCATCACCGGGGTAGCGGCTTGGCGTTTGACAGTAACCGCCGACGCCTACGAGACTGCGCACCGGCAATACATCGAAGGCGCCTTTGTCGCCAAGGAAATCGAATCGCGTTTGTTAAAGTTACCCGTCGTTATAGACCCCTTTTTGCGCAATGGTGATAATAGTGTGCTCGATTATTTTTTACAGATCGAGCTTGAAATCGACGCGTTGTTTACGCAGTTAAAAGCGGTGCCTGCGATTGGCGGGGCGGAACGCGC
>JAOUGF010000175.1 GCA_029857925.1 Gammaproteobacteria bacterium | reverse complement strand
GATGACGGCACGGTCAAGATCGCGTCGGTGGACAAGGCCGCCGGTATGGCCGCGAAAAAACGCATTGAGATGTTGACCGCCGAGGCCGAAGTAGGCATGACCTACGACGGTAAGGTGTCTAAGATCATGGATTTCGGTGCGTTCGTGAACATCCTACCGGGCAAAGACGGGTTGGTGCATATCTCGCAAATCTGTGAAGAACGCGTCGAAAATGTCGCCGATAAGCTCCGCGAGGGCGACGTGGTACGCGTGAAGGTGTTGGAGATCGACAAGCAAGGGCGTATCCGCCTGAGCATGAAGGGCATAGAACAGACTGGTGTGCGTAGTAGCAACTAGGCAACGCACTCGGTTGAACACGATCAGGGCCTCTTTGTGAGGCCTTTATCGTTTTTAAAGGTCAGAAATCCGTTTTTGGCATTGACCAACGGCCCTGGATTTGCGTATCATTGCGACCTCTTACAGGCTTGTGCAAGACCTGTCGGGGTATAGCGCAGTCTGGTAGCGCGCCTGCTTTGGGAGCAGGATGTCGGGAGTTCGAATCTCTCTACCCCGACCATACAAGTTTGTCCCGAGGGCAGATCACTGCGCCCGTAGCTCATTCGGATAGAGCATCGGCCTTCTAAGCCGAGGGTAGCAGGTTCGAATCCTGCCGGGCGCGCCATTTGTTTGTATGGCCGTAAGTGCCCGCATAGGTGTGGCCGATCGTGGTCAGTACCTGAAGTTGTTAGTCCGTCTATGGTGGCTGTAGCTCAATAGGTAGAGCACAGGATTGTGATTCCTGGTGTCGTGGGTTCGATTCCCATCAGCCACCCCATCTTCCGCAACTCAAATCCAGGCAATGTGTATTTATAAGCTTGCACATGTACGCTATCCCAATAGCGCTTGATTATATTTCTTGATTAAACCTGAATCTGCAGTGAAAATGTCTTGTTCACTCAATGATCTTACGTAGGGCGCCGCTGGCA
Organism: Gammaproteobacteria bacterium; assembly: GCA_029857925.1. GTDB lineage: Bacteria > Pseudomonadota > Gammaproteobacteria > S012-40 > S012-40 > CAKKRP01. The sequence goes on along the minus strand of JAOUGF010000175.1, from coordinate 4,625 downwards.
GGAGTTAGGCGCGGAGGGTATTGATCACGGCGGCAAATACAACAATTGACACCAGGTGATGATGCGTCGGCTGAAATGTGGATATCATTTTCTTTACAATTTTATACATTCATTTGATTTACATTAAATACAGTTTAATCTTAAATCTTATAGAATAGTGTGTCCAATATGCCAATTCTGCGTGTGAAATTGGGGGAGTTTAAAACTTGGAAGGCGCCGACTTTAGCAAGCAGGATTTGCAGAATTTGTGGGATATAGCAAATGCATGTCTAAAAGTGGCCTACCTAGATGAGTTTCAAAACGTATTGAGTAGCGTGGTGCACTGTTTACCGTCACAGGGCGTGATCGCGGGTTTAGGCGATAGACGTGCAGTTAACCTTAAGGTTATGCGGCACGTTGTTAATGCCATTGCAGATGAGAACAACCCGCAGCACTACTATCTCATCAATAATATTGCAATGAATATGTCTTTAGCCGAACAATTGTCGGTGCATCAAACCCAACTTTTGTCGCAGGCCTTTGCGGTGCCCACACAGATAGTACAACAAGGGTTGTTGCAATCGCGTTGGACTGTCGGTGACGAAACCGGACTTACATTAGGATGGCGTTGTGAACATATAGGTGTCATGAGCCTGTTTTCATTTGTAGGCGTGGAAATAGTAAAAAATATTGGGTATACCCAATTTTTAGGGGCCATCGTCCCTCACCTGCATGCTGCGCTTACACGTTGTGCGGCACGTACACGTAGTGAACGGCGGATAGAGCTCACCGGGCGTGAGCGTGAAATATTGCAGTGGATATTGGCCGGTAAGACCACGTGGGAAATTTCACGCATTTTGACAATAAGTCAACGCACGGTCACCTACCATGTTCAGAATGCGATGACAAAACTGGGAGCATCGACCCGCTCACAAGCGATCGCGAATGCGGCGCGTCTAGGCTTATTGCCGCTCAACTAAATTATTTTAATTGTCAAATCATTGCGCTGTGGTCGCTTGCCCTGCATAAGCGCTTTGTTTAGAGGTTCCCTTTAGTGTTAATCATAACAATAAATTTTTAGAATTAAACTCAAGGATACCTCTAAAAATTCGATCAGGGGATGCAGCGCTAGGTGGAAAGGGGCGAACAAGCGCAGTTTACACGTTGCCTCAAAGGGCTGACATATCTGAGCATTTTTCGACCCTTTTCAACGACGCGATGCGCCGCTCAGCGGATTTTTAAAGGTTCCCTCAAATATTCCCACGCCATTTACATTGAACCTAGAAACGGCAGTTGACCGCTACAACTTTACCTAACGATTTGACTCGAATAAAATATTCGACAATCTTACATTGACCCAATGGATGACGGCGCTATGCCGCAGATTGCACGCTTTACCGCACGCATGGCAGCGTTGCAAATCTTGCTAAGGGCTTGTGACGGTGATATGCGCCTTACCCTGCGCACGCTTAAACGCACACACCACGGCATTCAACCGCCGTTTCTAGGTTGAACGATCAAGGTATTGAATATCGGGAACCTCTAAAAGTGCATAAAACCCATTTTTCACATTGTGGCACATCGTCTGTGCGTGTTTATGGCTAGATTTTTCGCCTATCTTCGATACCTGGGCCGCTCTCGCTACGATGTCCAGTGGGCTGTCTGGGTTTGAGTTTGTCGTATTGGTGAGCGTCACCCTGTCAATCTATACAGGTTGTATACCGGTGGGAGTGCGCTCATACTAAATAAAATCGGATACCAAGTTGGCTTCTTTGTGTAGCTTGTGTAGGAAGTGAGCTCGCTTGAAATGCTTGCCACCACGGAAGGGTGCTTTAAAATGACAATGCGCGCAGGCGGGCAGGGACGCTAGCCTTGCGCGCTTTTATTTTTCTATCGAATACATACGGCACGTATTTGCCCGATATCCGTATTTCCTTGTAAGGTTTTTAATATCCCGTCCTGTTTGAGTGTGCGCATGCCTTCCTGCATCGCTACGGAAAAAACATCTGATACCTTGCTGCGCTGGTGTATCAAGTCCTTGATAGCCTCGCTGCCAACCAATAATTCATGCACTCCAAAACGACCTTTATAGCCTGTACCATTGCATTCTTCGCAACCTACCGGACGATACAATGTGATCTTGCCTTGTTTGTCGGCAAAATCGTTTTTCCATATCGCAATAAGTTCGTCGTGTTGCTGGGTGGTCGTGCCTGCGGTTTCTAACAGATACTCTTCTGCATATTCTCGTAATACTGCGTCTGACGCCTCCTGCGCCGATTTGCATTTCATGCACAAGCGTTTGGCCAGGCGCTGTGCGAGCACGCCTAACAGCGCGTCGGCAAAATTAAAGGGGTCTAATCCAATATCCAACAAGCGGACGATACTTTCCGGCGCACTATTAGTGTGCAGTGTGGAAAGCACAAGGTGGCCGGTCAACGAGGCTTCGATACCGATGCGCGCGGTTTCCTCGTCGCGCATTTCACCCACCATGATGATATCCGGGTCGGCGCGCAAAAACGCACGCATCGCGTTTGCAAAGGTGACGTCTATTTTATTATTGATTTGTACTTGGCGTAGGCCCCGTTGGGTAATTTCTATCGGGTCTTCTGCGGTCCAAATCTTAAGATCCGGACGATTGAGCTGCCCTAACACGGAATGTAGTGTGGTGGTTTTCCCGGATCCGGTAGGCCCCGAGACCAGAAATAGCCCGTAAGGTTTTTCAATAATTTTTTTGATACGAGTGAAATTGGCATCAGTCAATCCCAGCTTATCCATGGGGATGGGGGCGCCACTGGAGAGCAGGCGTAGGACGACGTCTTCTACGCCGCCGGCTGTGGGCAGCGTGGCGACGCGCAGTTCTAAATTTAAATTACCAAATTTTCGAAAGTCGATTTTTCCGTCCTGGGGTTTACGCCGTTCCGAAATATCGAGGTTGCACATGATTTTGAGTCGCGAGATCAACGCATTGCGATAAGTGTTGGGCAATTCAACATAGGTATGCAGATCGCCGTCTTTGCGAAAACGAATAATGGTGCGTTGTTTGCCAGGATAGGGTTCGACATGGATGTCTGAGGCCCCTTGATCGTGGGCGTCGACTATCATCTTGTTGACCAAACGCACTAAGGTGTTATCGGAGTCATCTAGTTCGCCATAGGAGGCGTTTTCCTCGTTCTCGACGTTTTCATCTAACTCTAGCGCCAAGTCGTTGATATGCGCACCGTAATAGGTTTGGATCGCCGCTGCGATATGCTCGCTGCGCGCCAGCACGGGTTCGATAAACATTTTTGTATGGAAGCGCAGGTCCTCTATGGGGCCGCGATTGATCGGGTCATCGGTCGCCACGACGAGTTTGGAATTGTACACGCACAACGGCATCACATTGTGCGCGCGCACGATTTGTTCAGGCACTTTGCGCACGACATCCGGATCAACAGGAAATTTGGGCAAGTCTACCACTGGGATGCCCAGTTTGGCGGCTAGGGTGCGTTTTATCACCTCGTCTGCGACAAAGCCCATTTCCACTAGGATCGCCCCTAAGGGTTGGGTACGATCTTTCTTCTGTTGCATCAACGCTTGCTCGAGTTGTTCTGGGGTGATGATTTTGTCGTGCAGGAGGGCCTCGCCTAATTTTACTACGGGAGATATACCCTGACGCGAAAGCGCCGCTTGTAATTGTTCCACTGATACGATCGCATTGGCGGTAAGGTATTCGCCGATCTTGCGGTGACGAAGATGTTCTTGATGCAGCAAACCTTGTTCGAGATTTTTTTGGCTTAAAATATCGGTATTGACCAATAGTTGGCCGAGCTGCGGGCCGATGCGATAGTCTGATAGTACGTTTAACGGTACGAAACTATGCAAATATTTGTTAAAGGGTTGTGTAATAAAAATATGGATGCGGTTTTGATCGGTCACAAAGCCATAGGTTTCGCCGATTTCCTTGCTGCCATCGACATATTCAAGCTCGTATTCTTGGCGGTCGAGTAACATCGCTTGATTGTTCGCCCCTTCAAGATAGTCGTTTGCAGGTGAAAATTGCCGTGACTCCAATAGCCGTAGATTTTTAATCTCGGCCATTTTGTAATCGGTTGTGACAGTATGTTGGGCATCTTTCACCGCGACGGTCAGCACACCCATATCTATACTAAAATGAGTTAACTTGCCGTAAATCTGTTGGCCATTGTGCAAGCATAACTTTACGTCTTCAGGATGCCGGTTGTCGAAGTCAGAGCCGGGTTTGGAGCGCGGAGGCGTAGGTAATTCGAGCAGTACATTGTCTGTCATGGCCAGTTTTCCTTAGGACACAGGCAAAATTTAAGCAACACACACTATGCTCATGCTAAGCATTGACAGTGGACGCTTTCTTATGTCCCGTGGCAAGATAGCGCATAGGTCGAGACCCGCTAGCGTGGGGCCTAGTTTGGTAAATTCGCGTCCCAAGGTAGAAACATTATTCTCTACCGGCGAGGCCGCTGGCATTCGACCCCTGTGTCGGCAAATCCGCAGATATCTTGAGTGCATAAAGTGATTTCCGGCAAGCTGATATACGAGGCAACACTATGATAATACAACAATATTTAACTTTGTTTTCACCTCGTAGGGTGCTGTTGATGGTGTTGTTTGGCATCCTTGGTGCGCATTCATTG
>JAOUGF010000174.1 GCA_029857925.1 Gammaproteobacteria bacterium | reverse complement strand
AAATCCGTTCCGCGTCTTTGCGCGCCAACTCCAGGATAGGCTTGGAGACCAAGCGGTCATAAACTAATACATCGGCCTGTTGTAACAAACGCAGCGCACGAAACGTCAATAAATCCGGGTCGCCAGGGCCCGCGCCGACCAAATAGACTTCACCTTGCGCACTCGCGGTGTGGGTGCTGCTCGCTATCGTCTGCTCCAATGCGGCGCGCGCCGCCTTTTCCTGGCCGGAAAACATCATTTCCGCGATCGGCCCTTGTAATACGCGCTCCCAAAATCGGCGGCGTTCATTGGTGGTGGAAAATTTCTGCTGCACCGTCTTGCGGAATTCGCGCACCAAGCCCGCGAGGCGACCATACGAGGCAGGGATCAAGGTTTCCAGCCGCGCCCGTAACAGGCGCGCCAACACTGGCGAGGCGCCCCCGCTGGACACCGCCACCACCACCGGCGACCGGTCGATGATCGAAGGCATTACGAAACTGCACAACGCGGGGGCATCGACAACATTGATCGGCAGCCGCCGGGCCTTGGCCTCGCGCGACACCTGGGCGTTAATCGCCTCGTCGTCGGTGGCCGCGAAGACCATCACATGGTCGGCAAAATCGCTGGGGTCAAAGACCCCGGCACGATGGGTGATGGCACCCGCACGCACGAGTTTGGCGACGGATTCCGCCAAGGTCGGCGCAACGACATGGACACGCGCCCCCGCGTCCAACAACAGGCGTATTTTACGCGCCGCGACCGCGCCCCCCCCTACCACCAGGCAAGGTTGACCTTTAATATTGAAAAAGACGGGCAGAAAATCCATATAAAATCAACCTTCACTCAGACACGTGGGTACAAAACCGACGCCCATAATACCACGCACACCCCCTGGTTGTGGGATATCCCCAATGGGCGGTTTGTCAAAAGGGCCCTAGTACACCCCTGTGGCTCGCTTAGCTGCCACAGTTCGCGTAGTGAAGCCTTCCACCAAGAAACAGCAGTTGACCGCTAAAGCAACATTAACATTCTGCAGTTTCTAGGTTCAACACAACTGCGTTATTGAAATACGTCGCGTGGTACTAAGCACTACCGTGTTAGTTAAAAAAATGTGCTAGAATCGGTCTCGCCTGTGGATGTCATCGCCGTTCGATCGTTCTCAGTTGGCCTTTTGCGCATATCACCACGCGCATGATTGCACCACCATTTTCATGTAGAATTAATGCGAAAAAATTGCGAGGACATCGTGAAAAAAAATACCCTGTTAAAAACGCTTACCCCTTCCCTGTTAGCCATGACGCTCGTCGTAAGTGGCGGTTGCAACCGTCCTGGTGGCACTGAACCACGCGCCGCGATATCTGCGACGCTGACAGGAACTGCCTCCAAGGGCACAATTAAACAGGGCGCCGTAATAGCTCAAGAACTGAACGCGCAAGGCGAGCCTGTGGCGCAAGTAGGCAGCGCTATTACGCAGGCAAATGGCGATTACCAACTGGTATTGAACGACGCCTATACCGGCGGTCCGATCCAAGTGACTGTGAGTATGGATGGCGACGCACAAATGAAATGTGACATCCCCTCCGGGTGCGGTGCTCGCGACGCCAACGATGGCATAATTGATGGCGCCAACCCCAGCACCATCGACTTTGGCGAATGGTATAAACCCGGGGCACTCACCATGACGGCATTGGTGGCGGAAGCCAAGAATGGCGACGTCATTACTGCCAGCATCACGCCGTTCACGCACCTCGCGGCGCAACGCGCAAAAGAGAGTGGTCATATTGATGCGATAGCGGTTTACATCGCCAATTCGGAAGTTTCGAATATGCTGGGTGGTGTCGACATTTTAAATACACGTCCACTAGATATCACCGATATGACGCTCACAAATGGGACGCCAATTCAGAAAGTGTATGCTGCGTTTACAGCGGCGATTGCGATCAACGCCAATGCCACAAATGGCCATCCGGACCTGCCAGCGGCACTCGCCACGCTGTCCAAATCCTTCTATGGCGGTAAAATATCCGCGCACCACCACGCTACAAACACCCTCCTTTCGCTCCAAGATATCGTGCACGGCGCTGGCGACACCCTGCAAAAAATAGACACTCGTGATGTAACGGGCACGCTCACGAAGTTGCAAGATTTGATTGACCATGTCGGCGCGGACGACACCCTAGATCCTCAGCCCAGTGCATCAGCCGGTTCACCGATCATTTCGAAAATCAAGGCATTTGTCTCAGACCTGCGTACCTGGAACACGGTCATTCTGAACGAAACTGAGGCCGAAGGCAGCGCATTTCAGAATCAAATAAATTTAGCCTCCGCAGCCGCCGATGCGGGTACGCAGCTTGCGATAAACCCAATGCTGGACGCGTTGACAAAGGCAATATTAAAGAATATCGATGATCCGAAAATTGTAACCGATTTAGCGGCCTACAACTTAGGGTTTACTGGTGGCACACTTACCAAAGTGTCCGGCGAAGTAATATTCACCAATGCAAGACACAGTGGGCTAACCGTTAACATGACGGTACGCGTCCCGGCGAATGCGCCAAACACAAAGAGTATTGGAATCGAAGTCCGTTCCGCTACCATTCGCAGCCCTATGTTAGACGCAGATGTCACGCACGGTACGATACTGTTAAACTTTAAATCTCCATTTGCGTTAAACCTCGCTGCGCTCTATGCAGGGACAACAACCCTTCCCGACATAGAAAATGGGTCTATCAACTTTAACCTATCGCTTGTCCAAAAACTGAGCGCGATGAACATCCCATTATCTGCTAGCGTTACTTTTACAGGCGCGTTGGACGTCACTTTTACGTCTCCGGTAAAAGACAGTTTGACCGGCCAATATATTTGGATAACCCCAAGACACTTATCCGCACAGGGTGAAATATACAGCAGCGATGGCCAACGCATTAAAAGCAGTCTTACTGCAAATATCAAAAATGCGGATACCTTTAAACCGGTTGGCGAATTGCCCTTAGGTAACGTGCACCCTGATTTAGTGACATGGGCATACTCGACCACCGATTTACCATCAGTCAGTGGTGTTTCGAGGTTTACATTTAACACTCCATCTGAGCGCATGACCATAGACTGGTACCCTACGACCAATAAGATTATTGTCACTCACACATTTAACAACGGATATTCCTATCATTATGTGGTAGACGGGATTTACATGAGTCTCGCCAGCTATATCGCCACGCCCTATAACGCACTTTCCATTTATCGCTACAATCCCCCCAGTTTCGAGTTAAAGGACAAAGGCACCTATCAAGTCGATCTGCTTTCTGCCGACTTCACCAATAATGGCGGTGCCAATGGAAGTTTAATAGCGCCTTATTTCGTGCTCGAAGGGTCTGGCGAAAATCAATGGCTCGCGATGGACAGCGGCTTTTTGTTAGAGCTACAGTTGGCCCAACTGCCTAAGGCCACTGTGAATATCAATGCGAATCGCTCCGGCTACCACAGCGGAACCGGCGAACTTACTATCGGATACGGTGCGCGTAAAATTACCACAAATACTGTTGTCACAAATGGCACAGTTTCCGGTGCAGTGACGATCACCAATCAAGACGCCGTCAGCGTCACATTGGTAAAAGAAAACGGCGACCAAGGAACGATACAATTCAATGGACAATCCTATGGCACGATAGAACAACTTGCCACCGGCCTCTTCAAAATTACCTACGCCGACGGGACCTTTGAGACATGGTAAAATCTGCGTCAAAAATTTAGGCATCTCAAACAAGGGCGGCATCTAGCCGCCCTTGTTTTACCCGCTTTTGACCGGCGAGGCCTCCCACTCTTCGCACGCCACGTGTATCATGTAGCATCACATTCTGCCCCTATGTTATTGCGAGATTCCTACCATGACTGACATCTACACGTTAAACCAGCGCTATGGCATCCAAGATCATTTGCATTTTACCGCCGATGCTAACGGAATGATTTATGCGGAGGTCAAAAACCGCCTCGCAGAGGCCCGTATCGCGCTGCAGGGCGCGCATTTGTTGACCTGGGCGCCCACAGGGACCGCCCCAGTAATTTGGCTATCGGAGGCCGCTAAATTCGCTGCAGGCAAATCTGTACGCGGGGGTGTCCCCGTGTGTTGGCCATGGTTCGGAGCCCATCCTACCCAGCCAAGCTTTCCGGCACATGGCTACGCGCGCACCGTCCCTTGGCAGGTACTCGCTACGTCTGCAACCCAGGACGGCGCCACGCGCCTGGTCTTTGGATTGGTGGAGAGCGACGCCACGCGCGCGCAATGGGCGCATGCCACACCCGTAGAACTGCATTTGACGATCGGCACCCACCTCGAATGCGAGCTCGTGACACGCAATGCAGGCACTGGCGCCGTGACGGTAGGCGACGCGTTGCATACCTACTTTGCGATCAGCGACATTCGGGCTATCAAGGTGCTTGGCCTGGAGGGACTCGACTATATCGACAAGGTCGGGCCCAGTACGCTGCGCAAACAACAAGACGCCGTAACGTTTGAATCCGAGACAGACCGTATCTATGTCGAATCCGTGGCGGATTGCGTGATCGTCGATCCCGGCCTCAAGCGATGCATACGCATACAAAAACGCGGCAGTCGTTCCAGCGTAGTATGGAACCCTTGGATAGAAAAGGCCACGAAAATGGGTGACCTGGGTGAGGATGGTTACTTAAAGATGGTATGCGTAGAAAGCACCAACGCCGCGGATGACGTAGTGAATATCCACGCGGGCGGTGAACACCGCTTATGGGTACGCTACAGCGTAGAAGCTATATAAGTCCTTCAACGCCTAGCTTACGACGATAGAAGTCTAATGGAAACTTCAACCCTTGATTTACGCGCCCACATCCCGGCGCTGGCAGCACGCTGGCGCGCGGGGGTGTGGAACGACGCCGAATTCGCCGCGATTTATTTTTTACACTATCAAATTGCAGAATACGGCCCACGGTTCGCATCCCGCACGCAGCGCGCCTCGCCAAAACCGCAGGCCGCTCAGGTCTTAGACACCGTATTGACCACGCCGCACCCGGCGCACGTACTCATAGATTTATTTTCTACACATCATTTTTTGCATGTGATCCCCAATGTGAATCACGCCTTTGGCGCATGGCTGCGCGGTACATGGGATATACAACTCTACGAACATATTCCGACACCGTTGGAAGTGCTGCATTTACAAGCACTGGGGAAGCGGCCCGCAACGGTGGTGTGTCATTACCCGCGTATGCTACAAAAAGTGTTAAGCAAACGTGACGGTCTACATTTTTTAACGCATGACTTGGAGCACGCTTACAAATATTTCCACGACCCCGAGCTGCATGCACTACAACGACAATTTTTTCAAACACTTTTTACGATGGCGAATGCCGGTGCATTCGGGCCATATTTAAAAGACGCGCAGTTCAGCGATAAATTTGATTACCTTATCAGTGATATGAACACCCATGTCGCCCATGGCGTGCACTACTTGCGCGCTATACTCATAGAGCACGCGCTGCGCGTTGAGGGTAAGGCGCCAAATGAACGCCTAACCTTCAATGTCCACCAGGAAATCATGAGTTTGCTGAAAAAAATCGCGGACAATGCAGGAGTCGCCTGGGAGGAAATTTTACCTATCAAGGCCTTTGCGTCGTAATTTCTACCGTGGGGCAACAGATAACTGTGAAA
>JAOUGF010000173.1 GCA_029857925.1 Gammaproteobacteria bacterium | reverse complement strand
GGGTGGAACGACCAGCACCGACTCCCCCCTTTGCTAACCCAGCCCCCTGCTACGCACGCGCAGTGGCTCGCTGATGCATAACGGCCTCGCCGAACGCCTCGTCCGTGAAGGCCTGTTGGCGCCTGACGTGGCGGAGCAGGCGCAACTGCGCGCGCAGCGCGAGGGTAAGCCGCTGGTCTATTACCTGACCGACCAACGCCAGGTCCACGCAAGGGACTTGGCGATGGCCACCGCGCGCGAGTTCGGCGTGCCGGTGTTAGACCTGCAAACCATCGACATCGACCGCAATGTCGTGGAATTGGTCGATGAAGAATTATTAATCCGTTATCAATTATTACCCCTCTTTAAGCGCGGCAACCGATTATTCGTCGGTATCGCCGACCCGACCCAGACGATGGGTCTGGATCAAATCAAATTTCACACCGGCTTAAGCGTCGAACCCATCGTCGTCGAGGCCGACAAGCTGAGTCAGGCGCTAGAGGCGGCGCTGGACGCGCAGAGTTATGTATTGAAGGCGCTGGCCGATGCCGATCTCGAACAAATAGAGATCGGCGGCGCGGACGCCGACGCGGGCGGCGCCGAGCTCGATGTAGACGATGCGCCGGTGGTGCGTTTCGTCAACAAGATCTTGCTCGACGCGGTGCATAAGGGCGCCTCCGATATCCATTTCGAACCCTATGAAAACACCTATCGCGTGCGCATGCGCATCGACGGCGTGCTCAAGGAATTCGCGGCGCCGCCGTTGAATTTAGCACCGCGCGTCGCCGCGCGTTTAAAGGTGATGTCACGCTTGGATATCTCGGAACGCCGCCTGCCACAAGATGGCCGCACCAAGATGAAATTGTCGCGTAATCGGCATATCGATTTTCGCGTCAGCACCTGCCCTACGCTGTATGGCGAAAAGACCGTGCTGCGCATTTTGGATCAGGCGGCGACACGCCTGTCGATCGACGTGCTGGGCCTGGAAGAGCCCCAAAAAGAGCTGTTTTTGCACACCATACACCGCCCCTACGGCATGGTGTTGGTCACCGGCCCCACCGGCAGCGGTAAGACCGTCACGATGTACACCGCGTTGAGCATCCTCAACAACAGCCATATCAATATCTCCACCGTGGAAGACCCGGTAGAAATCTTTTTACCGGGCATCAACCAGGTGAACGTGAATCCGCGCATCGGCTTGAGTTTCGCGAACACCTTGCGCTCGTTTTTACGCCAAGACCCGGACGTCATCATGGTCGGTGAAATTCGCGACCAAGAGACCGCCGAGATCGCGATCAAGGCCGCGCAGACCGGCCACATGGTGTTTTCAACCTTGCACACCAACGACGCACCGCAATCGCTGACACGTTTGTTGAATATGGGCATCGAGCCCTACAACATCGTATCCGCCGTGTCGTTGGTGTTGGCGCAACGTTTGGTGCGGCGCCTGTGCCCGCATTGCAAACAACCGCGCAGCGCGCCGCTGGAACAATTGCGTGCCGCCGGTTTTAGCGCACAACACATAGAACACGCGACACTTTTTTACGCCGTCGGTTGTGAGCGTTGCAGTGACGGCTACAAAGGCCGCGTGGCCATTTACCAAGTGATGCCCGTATCTGATGCGATGGCACAACTGATTATGGCCGGTGGCGATGCGTTGGCGTTGGATGCCCAAGCGCGCGCGGAAGGTGTCCTCGATTTGCGCCAAGCGGGCTTTGTAAAGGCCATGCGCGGCATCACCACCCTCGAAGAGATTGCACGAGTCACGTTGGAGTAATACCCATGGCAGTGAAACCTGACACCGCGCCCCGCACTACCGGCGGCACGGTCGCGCAAGACAACTGGACCACCTACGCCTGGTCAGGTACCGACCGCCGCGGCAAGACGGTGCGCGGCGAATTGAAGGCGCCTAACGAATCCCAAGTGAAGGCGGATCTGCGGCGCCAAGGCGTCATTGCGAAGAGCGTGCGCAAAAAAACCGAGTCGTTGACACATCAATTGCGTAACCGCATTTCCCCGAAGGATATCGCGATGTTCACGCGTCAATTGGCGACGATGGTCTCTGCAGGCGTCCCCTTGGTGCAATCCTTGGATATCGCCGGGCGCGGACATGAAAAAACCTCAATGCAGGAACTCATCCTCGGCGTCAAAAACGACATCCAAGGCGGCGCGTCGCTGTCCGAGGCGATGCGTAAACGCCCGCAATATTTTGATCGTCTGTTCACCAGCCTGGTGCACGCGGGCGAACAGGCCGGTATCTTAGAAAGCCTGCTTGTGAAGATCGCGTCCTATAAAGAAAAAATCGAATCGATCAAAGGTAAGATCAAAAAGGCGCTGTTTTATCCGACCGCCGTGTTGATCGTCGCGCTGTTGATCAGCGCCGCATTGTTGATCTTTGTCGTGCCGCAATTTCAATCGTTGTTTTCATCGTTTGGCGCGGACCTGCCGGTGCCCACGAAGATCGTGATTATGGCCTCAAAAAATCTTCAAGAATGGTGGTGGGTCTATTTTGCCGTGATTGTTGGCAGCTGGATTGCGCTCTCGCGCAGCTTAAAACGCTCACCTGCGACACGCGATAAAATTGATCGCTTGATGTTGAAATTACCGATCATCGGTGACCTGCTAGTGAAGGCCATTATCGCGCGATTTTCACGCACATTGGCGACGATGTTTGCGGCGGGCGTACCCCTGGTCGAGGCGCTGAGCTCGGTGGCGGACGCGACCGGCAACCAACTTTACTGCGACGCGGTGCTGCGCATACGCGAAGAGGTCGCCACCGGTCAGCAATTGCAGGCGGCGATGCAACACACCGGGTTGTTCCCTAACATGGTGGTGCAGATGGTCGCCGTCGGCGAAGAATCGGGCTCGTTGGATCATATGTTGACCAAAGTGGCCGATATCTTCGAAGAAGAGGTGGATGACGCGGTCGCGGGTTTGAGCAGTTTGATCGAGCCTATGATTATGGTGATCTTGGGCGTGTTGATCGGCGGTTTGGTGGTCGCGATGTATCTGCCTATATTCAAGATGGGACAAGTATTTTAGCGCTGAAGGTTGATAGAAAAATGCCGATATGGGATTATTTCCACGCTCAGCCAGCACTATGGATAGGCTTTGCCGCGCTACTGGGCGCGACCGTCGGCAGTTTTTTAAATGTCGTGATTTACCGACTACCGAAGATGATGGACACCGCCTGGCGTGTTCATTGCGCAGACATCGCAGGTAAGCCTGCACCCGTTTCCGAGCCCGCGTATAATCTCGCGGTGCCGCGCTCACAGTGCCCGCATTGCGGCCATACATTGAGTGCGTTTGAATTGGTACCGGTACTCAGTTATGTGTGGCAACGCGGCCGGTGCCGTCAATGTGACGCAAAAATCAGTGTGCGCTACCCCGCCGTGGAGGTGTTGACCGCGTTACTTACTGCGCTCACTGCATGGCATTTTGGCGCCGGATTTCCGGCCTTAGCCGCGTTGGCGGCCACGTGGTGTTTGATTGCGTTGAGTTTTATCGACTTGGACCATCACTTGCTGCCAGACGGGATCACCCTCCCCTTATTGTGGGGTGGTCTATTGCTCAGCGTGTCAGGCGGTCCGTTAAGCAGTAGCGCCGCGATCCTCGGCGCAGCGGTAGGTTATGGCGTGTTGTGGCTGGTGTATTGGGGCTATAAGCTCACTACGGGCAAGGAAGGCATGGGCTATGGCGATTTTAAATTATTGGCTGCATTGGGCGCGTGGTTAGGCTGGCAGGCCGTCCCGATTGTGCTTATGCTTGCGTCTATCGCGGGCGCGGTGATAGGCATCGGCCTGATGGTCGCACAAGGACGCGATCGACACATGGCGATACCGTTCGGTCCCTATCTGGCGGTTGCAGGGTGGGTGTATTTAATCTGGGGTAACACCTTGATCGAAACCTATTTACGTTTTAGCGGTTTAAGTGGTTAGAGTGATCCAGGCATAGACGATGTTGGTAATTGGCTTAACAGGTGGCATAGGAAGCGGTAAGACGACCGTGGCGGAGCGATTTAAAACGCTGAACGTCCCCGTGATTGATGCCGATGAAATCGCGCGTGATGTGGTGCGCCCGGGTGAAATCGGTTATAACCGCATCGTTGCGGCGTTTGGCTATGCCGTGCTCGATGCGCAACGCGCGATTGACCGCGCGCGCCTGCGTTCATTGGTCTTCAGCGACACTGATAGACGTAAACAATTGGAAGACATTTTACATCCGCTGATCCGCGCCGAGATGCAACGCCGTGTCGCCGCGATCCATGCGCCCTACTGTATCCTTGTCATCCCATTACTGATAGAAACGCAGCAAACAGACCTGGTTGACCGGATCTTAGTCGTCGATGTCCCGCCTGAAATTCAGGTGAACCGCGCGCAACAACGCGATCGTGTCTCCGCCGAGGCCATCCAAGCGGTGATGCAGACGCAAACCGACCGCGCCACGCGTTTGGCTGCCGCGAATGACGTCATTATCAACGATCAAAATCGCGCGGCGCTGTATGAACAGGTGGACGCCCTGCATGCGCGTTTTTTAAAGCTGGTGGGTGAAACGGTCAAACGCCCGGAAGTCTCACAGCCGACCTCCGCGTCCGTGGCCGAGCAAGGCGCCAATGTCGCGAGCGACCAAATTCGACAAATGCCCCTGCTAAACGAGTCGCGCGCGGCGGAAAACGTCAAACACAGCGCCAACAGTGTCATCTATGAACTGCCGCTAAACGAAAAGGTACGCACCTTTTTGCGCTTGGAATCCTTGTTTAATCAACTAGAGCACTTTTATACGAACGAATCGCAATATGACAGCCGCATCGTCGTGTCTCTGGTGCTGGAACTCAGTGCATTGTTCACCACACGCACGGAATTCAAGGCCGAAATGCGCAAAGAGGTTGAACGCATCAGCAACGCATTGCGACGTTTTATGGATTTTGACGGCGTCAACAAAAAGCGCTTAAGCGGGGTCATGGCCGATCTTTCCGCGCTCGACCAAGAATTAGTCGCGTTCAACGGCAAACTCGGGCAAGGCCTGAAGGATGATGAATTTTTATTCAGCGTCAAACAGCGCGCAACCGTTTCGGGCGGACTCACATCGTTTGACCTGCCGTTGTACCACCAGTGGTTGCAGCGACCTTACGCGGTGCGCAAACTAGAAATGGAACGTTGGATGCGTGAATTCGACCTCACCCGTCGCACCGTCAATTATTTGCTCAAATTGATTCGTAATAGCACCACCCCGATCAACGCGATGGCGAAAAACGGGTTTTATCAACAAACACTGGACCCGACCTCTACATTTCACTTGATCCGCATTTTTATGCCCATAGATTCGGCCAACTTCCCTGAAATCAGCGGCGGCCGACAACGCATATCGGTGCATTTCATGTCGGTCAACGGGGCTGCGCGCCCGGTGCAAGCCAAGTCCGATGTCGCTTTTGATATCGCCTGTTGCGCGTTATGACATCCGTCAACTGCCCACATTGCAAAAAAGCTGTCATTTGGAACGCCGAATCTCGATGGCGGCCATTCTGCAGCGAACGTTGTTCGATGATCGACTTAGGCGCCTGGGCCGATGAACGTTACGCCGTTCCAGACACAGACACGGATATACAAGAATTTGAACCGTCAACAGCGGCCACAGAGGTGAAATCTTTCCGTGACGATTAACCCGGCATCGCCGCACAATGGCTGCCGTAAACGCTGT
>JAOUGF010000172.1 GCA_029857925.1 Gammaproteobacteria bacterium | reverse complement strand
CTCGACTTTTCCGCTGACCACCAACCGCGCCTGCGACCAACTCGCACTGGCATGCCATGGGTTCCAGGTATACCCAGCACCGAAACCAAATTCGACACCGCGCAAATCCAACGTGCGCGCCCCACCTGGCGCGCTATAAAAATTTGCGAAATCTTTCAGGCTGCGGCTAAACGTGGTGTCGCCGGCCCACGCATTCATATCCCATCCATTAAATCCGAAGACACCTGCGCTCGCACGCGCACCGACGCTGAACAGTTCTTGGGAGATCAGGTCATTCGCCAATACAATGCGTTGCGTCACCGGGTCTAGGCCGATGTGCACGTGGGTGGACGACCAGGTAAGCGAGGTGCGCACACCTTCGACGCTGGTCTGGCGCAATTGGCTCTGCGTCTCTACGCAGTTGATGCGCATGCGACCGCAACGCGTTTCCTTCGGGGTATTGCGTCGCCAGCCCTCATAAAATACCCCAAACGCGAAATCTTCCTGGGCACTACTCAGCAAACCAAAAGACCACGAATAGGAATTCGCGGAGGAATTTCGCACGTCACTGTACCCTCCACCGGCGATTAAACGGGTACCTGACAAGAATTTACTGTTTAAGCCGATATTGAGCCCGCGACCACCCGCGCTGTCCAACGTGGGTGCGGCCGACCATTGCGAGTATTCTTGCGACTCAAACGGAAATAGCTCGGCGGGGTCTTCTTCCGCAAAGACCGGCCCGACAATAAGACAGGCCCCGCCCCAATACAATACCCGCAGCCAACCCAGCAGCATTCGCCAATGACATCCCTAAAATTTAGTGATGCACAGCATAACATGCGCCTAACACCGGCCTGCAATGGTTTGCGCGGCTAGCAGCCTGTCGGACTTAGGCGATCGTAGCGAGGAAAAGTCACGAGAGGCTGACTTTCGATCGTCTGCGGCCAATAGCCGTTGCTATTTAACGAAAAGGATCGAAAAAATATGGCCCATTCCGCAGCAAATCAGTCCTAAGTGCGACAGGTTGCTAGGGTTTCAACGGCTTCCCGTGCCCAGGCGGCGCTGCGCCACGCCCCGGGTTATCGGGACGTTTGGCCGGGCCTTTGTCGTTCAAATTTTGATTTTGTTTTATTTCCTGACGCAATTCTTTTGCGTGCTCGCGTGCCTGTGCGCGCTGTTCCGGGCTCATCGCCTGCCAACGTTCGCGCAACGCTTGACGCTGCGCCGGGGATTGGTTTTTAAACCATTGGTATTGACGTGCAATGCGCTGTTGTTGGTGTGCCGGTAAATCGCGAAACTGATGAAAGCGGCGACGCACTTGCGCGCGCCGTTCCTCGGGTAAGCTGCGCCAAGTTTGTAGCCGTTCACGCGCGCGCGCGCGTTGTTCCGGCGGCATCTCCGCCCAACGTTTCGCGCCGCGTTGCAACACCTGCTGACGCTCGGTGGAAAGGTCTTGCCATTGTTCTGCGTAAGGCTTCAACACCTGTTGCTCGGCGGGGCTCAACTCCGCCCACGCACCGGCCCACGCGGCCTGCGTAAACAGCCCACTCAGCACACATACAATGACACGCCACATGCGATTATTCTGGCGCATGGTCTTGCTCCTCTTCTGGACGCGCACCGACCTCTTCCGCCGCCTGCGTCAATGCCCCAAATGCCACCGGGTCCACCCACTTGCCTTCATGCGTTTCCCATTCACCTAAAAACTGCAACAACTCCATGCTCGGCGCGTCCTCTGCGTCTACCGCGTTTGCACCGCCGGATTCCACGGCGTTACACGCGAGGGGCAGGATCAGGATCAGCCACAGTCGCATCTTCATCCGCCAACCACGTATAAAATTCCAAGTCTTCATAAAATTCGATGTTTTCGTCCACCGCCAGTAACTCAATGTCTTCCATGGCATGCGGGATTGCACGGGGTGGCGGCGTGGTCGGCCATATCGACACCGTCAACACCACCGTAGCGGTCACCGCCAACGCCGACCACGTCCGCCCGCGCGCCCACGCGCGCAACCCTGTCGGCTGCAGCGAGGCCATTGCCCGCGCGCGCGCGCGGCGCAACTGGGTCAGCGTTTGCGCATCGATGCCCGCCGTTTGCACATCCAACGCCGCGCGCACCTCTTGCGTAAACGCCGCATCGGTATGCTCGTCCTTGTTCATCATGGTTGAAACTCTCCCAACTGCTGGCGCAAACTCGCCAACGCACGAAATAAATGGGTCTTCACACTGCCCTCGCTGACGGCCATCACCTGCGCGGTTTGCTGCACGTCCAGTCCCTCCCAGATGCGCAGGAAAAACGCCTGCTGCTGACGTGCGGGCAGGTTTTGTACGGCGGCGTCCAACGCGGTTGCAAACGCGGCGCGCTCCAACTGCGCAAGCGGTTGCCATTGCACTGGCGCGGCGGGTTCTTCATACACAACATCGCGTTCACTGTCCTCGGCATCACGGTCGAACAAGCGCACCCAAAATCCCTCCGCCTTGCGGCGGCGATGGGTATCCATGATCCGGTTATGCAAGATGCGATGGAACAACAACGGCCATTCCGTCGCCGGTCGATTCGCGTAGCGCTGCACCAACTTCAACATCGCGTCCTGCACGATGTCCATCGCCTCATGCGTATCGCGCACCATGCTCACTGCGGTGCGATAGGCGCGGCGCTCGACACCCGCGAGAAACGCCTCCATACCCTGCACCTGTGTATCGTTATTTTCTGCCACCGGCCCGTCCAACTCTAGCCCCGGTGCATATTCTCGCAGCACGCTGATCATAAGTCTATTAACGCAGATCAGGCACAAGGGTTTACAACGCGCTGCATCACATTCGTGCGGCTCGCCCCGCGCATGGGGGTTAAATCGTGCGGGTATTATGCGGCGATACCCGGATAAAATGCCCAAAAATAGCCCTAACGGGATAGAACGCTCAACTCGTTGCAGGCACGTGATACAATACGTCATTCGCTTCTTAATGTATCGTTGAGGAACCCCACCGTTATGTCCGAATTCACGCGCCAACACATCGAAACCGCCCTCAAGGGCTATCAGGACCCCTATTTGGGCCAGGACTTGGTCAGCGGCAAAGCGATCAAGGACATACGTATAGACGCGGGCAGTGTCACCGTCGATGTGGCGTTTGGTTTCCCCGTCGGTGGTTATGCCGCCCAACTGCGTGAGACGCTGAACGGCTTGTGCCGCACCGTCAAGGGCGTAGAGAAGGTCACCATCAACATCAGCCATAAAGTGGCGTCGCACCAAGTGCAAAAGGGCGTCAAACACATCCCCGGCGTTAAAAACATCATCGCTGTGGCCTCCGGCAAGGGTGGCGTCGGCAAGTCCACCACCGCCGTCAACTTGGCGCTGGCCTTGATCGCCGAAGGCGCCAGCGTCGGCATCCTCGACGCCGACATCTACGGCCCCAGCCAGCCCCGCATGTTGGGTCTGAGCGGGCGCCCCGACAGCGCCGATGGCAACTCACTCGAACCACTGATAAATTACGGCCTGCAAACGATGTCCATCGGGTTTTTGATTGAAGAAGAAACCCCGATGATCTGGCGCGGCCCGATGGTCACGCAAGCGCTAGAGCAATTGCTGAACGACACCCGTTGGCGCGAGTTGGATTACCTGGTGATCGACCTGCCCCCCGGTACCGGCGACATTCAGCTGACCTTATGCCAACGCGTGCCGGTCACCGGCGCTGTCATCGTCACAACGCCGCAAGACATCGCGCTGCTGGATGCACGCAAGGGCTTCAAGATGTTCGAAAAGGTCAACGTGCCGGTGCTGGGCGTGATTGAAAATATGAGCATCCATATCTGCTCCAAGTGCGGCCACGAAGAACACATCTTCGGCGAAGGCGGCGGTGCGCGCATGGCCAAGGATTACAACCTGACGATGCTGGGCGCGTTGCCGTTGGACATCTCCATCCGTGAACAGGCCGACATCGGCAAACCGACGGTGGCCGCCGACCCCGAAGGCCGCGTCTCGATGATGTATCGCGAAATCGCACGCAAGGTCGCCGCGAAGATCTCGCTGCAAGGCAAAGATTACAGCGCGAAATTCCCCAATATCGTGATTCAAAACACTTAATTCATCAACGCGTTAGTGGCAGGGGGCGGGGATCACTCGCCCCCTGCCGCGTCACGGCGGCCCCGTGATACACCGCGCCTTCCATGCTACAATGCCGCATACTTCAGTAGCAGAGAGACGTCGTACACATGGCCATTAAAGCCGACCATTGGATCAGACGCATGGCGCGCGATCAGCAGATGATCGAACCCTTCGAGCCCGAACAAGTGCGTTATGTGGGCGGCGAGCGCGTGATTTCTTACGGCACCTCCAGCTATGGCTATGACATACGCTGCGCCGACGAATTCAAGATCTTCACCAACATCAATTCGGCGATCGTCGATCCGAAAAACTTCGATGCGAACAGCTTCGTTGATATCAAAACCAATGTCTGTATCATCCCGCCGAACTCGTTCGCGCTGGCGCGCACGGTGGAATATTTCCGCATTCCGCGCAGCGTGTTGGCAGTGTGTTTAGGCAAATCGACGTATGCGCGTTGCGGCATCATCGTCAATGTCACCCCGCTGGAACCGGAATGGGAAGGCCATGTGACATTGGAATTTTCCAACACCACACCACTGCCCGCGAAGATCTACGCCAACGAAGGCGTCGCTCAATTATTATTCTTTGAATCGGACGAGGTCTGCGCGGTGTCTTACGGCGACCGCCAAGGCAAATATCAAGGCCAAACCGGCGTCACACTGCCCCGCTCATAACGCGTAGTGCAAAGTTTGGGGTGGGGCGTTGGCGGCGCACGGGCTAATAAAGCGGGCCGCCGTTCTCTCCACTATTTTCATAATCTTTTTCTTGTCCTTTGAATTGCAGGTACATTAAATCACCGCGCAGCGTTCTTTCGCACTCGATTTATTGAACCCCGATCACATCTAAAACGCATTGAGAAGTAAATTTCATGTTCAATTAAAGATACAACTTGACGCGTGTCATTTCGCTGTAAGATTGCTAAAATACTTCGGATGACAACACGGGCCGTCACTCTATCCGCGCTCGTGAAGATCAAGGAAATTATATAATTCGGGCAGTTTTTCACTAATACCACGAGGGAATGCTAATGAAAAATTCTGAAAAAATACGCCACGTTGGCGGAATACTCGCGTTGGCCGTCGCGCTTGCCGCGTGTGGTGGAGGGATCAATCCCCCCGGTACTACAACGACATTCTCCGCAGATTTGAGCGGTACCGTTAATAAAGGTATCGTAAAACATGGCCTTATCACCGCAACTGAGCTCGATGTCAATGGCCACCCGCGCGCTGAACTTGGCAACGCAGTTACCGCCGACAATGGAAGTTACACCCTGACTATTGCGGATGTTTACCAAGGCGGTCCAATCGAGTTGACGTTGGAGTTAGACGAAACCTCACAAATGAAATGCGATGCCCCCGCTGGGTGCGGCGTGCGGGACGCCACAGACGGCATTACAGACACAACGCCAGCGACGATAGATTTTGGCGAATGGTATAAACCCACATCGCTGATAATGACCGCACTTGTGGCGGAGGCGCACAGCGGTGATACGATACGGGCAAGCATCACACCTTTCACACACATGGCGGCGGTGCGGGCCAAAGCCAGCGGCACATTAAACGCCTCTACCGTGTTTAGCACCAACTCAGAGGTAT
>JAOUGF010000171.1 GCA_029857925.1 Gammaproteobacteria bacterium | reverse complement strand
CACACCGCATAAGGGATACCCCTATTATCTCGTGGACTCGGATGGCGATGGCGCATTTGAGACCCGCCAGACCGAATTGTCCCCCGACATGCTGATCCCGCGGTGGGTGCTGTTTAAGTTTTAGCGTTGTCCACAATGCCTGTGGATAACTTTGTGGATTACTTGGGGCTAAGCCAAAAAAGCGCCCGGCGCGCGTCCCTCTGCGTTAGATTGTCTATTTTGTGACCACAATATTAAACGCAATAAAATCAATAACATAAGATTTTTCTTATACGTCGCGACGACAAATCGACACTTCCATTCCATCTTCGCGGTTAAATCTGCGCGCGGTTGATAAAAATACTTGCACTAGCACTTCCGTCTATGATAGTTAGCCTCCCCTGACCTCTAAATAGCGACGGTTGATATGCGCCTTTGGATTTTCTTGACCTTCGCCCTAGTGACCACTCACCACGCGCAGGCAAGCGGTGTCGATGCCGCGACGGCAGGCCTAGGCGGGGCGGCAACTGCGACCTCCGGCCAGCGTTTTCCTCAAACTAACCCCGCTGGTCTGGCGCTGACCGCCAGCACGGCGGATATACGGTTCACCCTTCCGGCACTCACATATGAACGCGGCCCCCATCTGAAGATCGTGGCGGTGGCGGGTCAGGCCGCGCTACCCCGTACGCCTTATGCACTTGCAGCTCATGCCTACCACGGCGTTCGGGAAGATTATTATTACAACGAAAACCTGGCGGCAGGTCAGACGTTTCGCGTTACACGCACAGATACCGGCTTCACGCTAGCCAAGATTTGGCGCCAGACGCTGGGCGGCACACATCGACTGGCGGTGGGTGTGCGCCCGCAATTGGTGACGTTAAAAACCGATTTGACGCAAATGCAACCCGGCGCCCACCAGGCGGCGCTGTTCAATGCCGACGTCGGCCTGATACATGAGTTTGATTATGCGTGGAAGTGGGGCCTGAAGTTCACAGATTTGATCGCGAAGGACGTCCCGTTTAAGAACAGCGCAGAGGTGTACCGCCTACGCCCGCAGACCAATATCGGCATTAACTGGCGGGGCACGCATGTGATGTGGAGCGCCACGCTAGACCTGCTTGCCCAACCTGGCTACGGCCCGGTAGCGGCGCAGCAGACGGCGGCCAGCGGCGTTGAATATCGTGTGATTGACGAGCAGTTGCTACTGCGCGCAGGCCTTTCCACCGCGCTACGCGGCAGCCCCGTGACCTGTGGCCACACGGGCCTGGGCAGCCATTGGGCATACGCGCACCTGGATGTGGCGTATAAGCGCTGCACGGACGACAGGCAGGGTGTGGTGATGGATATGGGGGTGCAGTTCTAGGCCTGCCCCCCCAAAAAATTAGGGCGCCCGCAGGCGCCCTAGGCTTGGCTTAGAACAGAGTGTGTCTAACAGGTGCCAGGCGTCGTACCAGTGCTACCCGATGGACAAAAACCTGTCCCGGTAGGGATACTATAAGACGTGGTTGTATTGTTAAAATCGATATTATAAACGTATCCCGTCGCAGGTGGGACAGCAGCGGTGACCTGCACCATAGCCGGTACAATGACGCCCGGCAGGGGTTCCAGGTTCATGACCAAAGACCCGTCCGGCAATGTTTGATAGGTGCCACTAATGGTATTGGTGCCGCCCAATACTGAGCTACCGCTAGCCGAACTGATGTTCAGCGACAAGGTGTTACCGGCACCGAAACTCAGACTTGCGCCATCCGTGCTACTGCCCACCGCTAATTTTGCGCCGTCCAATGTGCCGCCAGCTAAAGTATCGATGCGTTGGGGTGTCAGCGCCACATCAGTCGCAACTGCATAAGTCACACTCGGGAAGAATTTGCCTTTCACTAAGGTGAATACAAAACTTGTATCAGTACCTAATTGCGTTATATAGGCGGAGGCATCACCGTAAGTCGTCGCCGCAGATCGCGCGGCGTGGGGCGGGGTAATCGCGGCCGCATTATTCACGAAATCACGCAATCCGGAGGTCAATACCTCAATCGCGCGCATACGACCCTTTAGACCCACGCTATCCATCGCTGGCGTGGCGGCCCCTGCCCCGGTAAACAGGGATTCCGACAAACTCGCCACCTCAAATGCACGGTTTGCGATGTCGGCCAGTGTCGGCGCGGCAGCCAACGAAGCGGTACCCGCCGCCGTCGTGATGATCGCTTGCAGATTGGTCGTAACACCACCGCTTACCAAATAGGCGCCAAAACCCGCCGCGGTATAGGTCACATTCGCCAACGCCTTGTATGCCGCGCTACGTGCATCGGCGACGCTGTGGCTAATCAACCCCGCCTCGATCACGTCCACGACCTTGTGGATTTCCATAGATAATTTCGCGACCCAGCGCTGTGAGGTCGTCGCCGTCGCCGCAGCGGCCAACGCGGTGTAGTCCATCGCCAAGTCCGCGGCCGTCAACGTCACACCCGCCGCCGCGCTTTCATTCGCGATAAACGCCGCCTTTTGCGCGTCCGTCATATAGCTCAACAAGGTCGTGACCGGATTGGTCACGCTGGTCGCGTCTACCGACACCACCGCCGCCAACGTGCCGACGAATTTAGTCGATGTCGTCAGATCATAACCGCCGACAAAACGCAGCCGCGCGCTGCTTTCGGTCGAGGTGGTTTTCAAACAATGCATGGAGAGCGCGAGTGGCGCGCCGTCTGCGCAATAATTTGTGCCCGTCAACGGGTTAAAAGAAAAATAGCCGTCTTTATCGGTCAACGCGTGCGGCTCCCAGTCATCGAGCTTGTTATTATTATTGGTGTCTACATAGACCTGCGCTGCGGCCAGATAGCCGTCCACCGCCAAGCCTTTGATCGACTTAGCAACACCGCTGCCCGCGTCCTGATTGGTGGCACACCCGGCCATCGCCAGTGTCCCCGCCATCGCAACCGCTATTGAATTTAACTTAAACATGTGTGTTTTCCTCTATGCCCGATGGCGTTAAAAATTGAAATCTAAACCGATATTAAGCGCGACCTTGCGCGGTACCGTTTGCGTATCATCAAGCTTGATTTGATCGAGACCCATCGCCGCGTCGATGTGCAACAACTTAAAGAAAGACAAACCCAGCGCGGCGTAGCTCAAGCGTGTGCCGACCAAATTGGTGTGTAGGCCTAGGCGTATGCCTGGGATAATCCAACTACGCGACGCATAACCCCCGCTGATGCCCGCGCGTTGCACCGGATTGCCCAAAAAGTCATTGACGGAATTGACATCCGCACCGGCCGCGAACACCCAATTCTTATTCTTAGAATATACGGCGCCGTCCATACGCAATTGCGCGTTCATCACGTGTTTTTCATTCAGATTCATCTTGTCGGCGTAGGAGGCGGCGCTGTAACAATTATCTTGCACAGGGCCGGGCAGCAACGCCGCGCAGTCTTTGCCGATAGGCGCGTAATTAAAGCTGGGGCTATTAATATTGTTAAATGTCGCGCCGAATTGATAGCGCTCATTGACGACCAACGCACCCATATCCAAGCCGATGCCGTGTTGAAATTCCATACCCTTGCTGCCTTCGTCTTGCATCAACGTATTGAAATTATTCGCCTGCGTCGCGCTGACCACGGTCTTGCGCATGCCTGCGATGTAATAATTCATACGTCCGCCCGCATACAAATTTCCTACGACCGGCAATTCCATCACCGGGCGGCTATGGCCTAGCGAAATCTGATTAACGTTCGCCGCCTTCAAGTAAATCGCGCTGTTATTTTTTGGCGCGACACTGGGAGTGCCGGTAACGGGATCGATGGTGGTGACAATCTCAAATGGCCGATCCAATAAACTCACCTTGGATTGCACGGCAAAATTGGCATCCAGCACAAAGCTACCGCCCCAATTCTTTTTTGCGATGACCAACGGGAACACCGGCACATGGCCGCCTAAACCGAATTGCACGATGTACGGTAACGCACCTGCCTGTTTCAGAAAGCCGTTCGCACCGTCGACGACCGCGGTCAACGCGGGCAGGCTATTGCTTGCCTCTGCGGTCTTCAAATCTGCGGAAATCTTATCCATGGAAGACTTCAAGCCATTTAAATTGCCGAGCTCTACGTCCAAACCTATGGAACTCAGCAGCCCCATCCGAAACTCGCCGCGCGCGTTATCCACATCAAAAATACTCGCGCCTGAGGCCGGGTTTTGCACATTGGAAAAAATATTTTGGGTGATGCTCGCGCCATCGCCGTAGGTTAAACTTGAACCGGAGGGATGAAATACCGGGGTCGCGAGTACCGGCGTGGTCACCAAGCCTGTCAGTGCTAAAATCCGCAGTTTCTTCATATATAAGTCCTTTGTTAGCCATACACTATTGAAATTTGGTCGGCAGACAACGGGACAATGCCCCAATCACGCCTTTGCCTAGCGGGTTTATCGGCACATGGGGTCTTAACATTTAATAGGAATATGTACGACGAAAGCGCCTGATTTCGCGGGATTTTCGCTTTATTGTGTGCCAATTCCGGGTTAAAATGGCATTTTGTTTCGGGGTAGGTATGCGGTTTTTGTGTCCACACTGTCAAGCTTCGACGCTAGGCCTCCAGGCCAAGTTAGGCGCCGCGTTATGGGGCATCGTGCGCTGTCCTGACTGCCAAAAGCGTTGCTGCGCGCAACCGCTGGTGTTGGGGGCGCTGTATTTTCTATTGGTGTGGGATATCTTGCTGTTTGGTTATGTGTCGTTTGTAAATTACAAAACACACGACCCTATCACCAGTGCGGTGTATTTGAGCGTAATGGTGGCGGGAGTGGCCATCTTGGGTTTTTTCGCGGCGTATGTGCCGTTGGTCGCGATGCGCAGCGACACGGATTGACCAGGCTGTTACACCTGCAACTCTAATTGATCCAACACCGCACACAAGCGCTCTAAACGCACCACGGGGTCTGTGAGCTGCAGAAAATACTGTTTTTGCGATAGCTTGATCGGCAACAATTCCGCCAAGCGGAAGCCCAACCAAGACGCATCACCGAAGCGCAACGGAAAATCCGTGTAGCGAAAACTGATTTGGCCGATCAGCCGCCGCACTAAATCCGCCAACATCAAAAACTCCTGCGGCACTTCGGTCGCGGGCTCGTGCGCGAGCACTTCCACCTCTGCGACGACCAGTTGATTGCTCTGCACGTGTTCACGCACGATGCGGAAACGTTCTCCGCCGCGCACCGTAACACCCAGCAAGCCGTCGTGACGCATGTGCCAATCATGAATGTTTGCGAGCGTGCCGATCTCATGCGTACTGGCCGCCTTGCCCGTTTCATTACCTTCACGAATCAAACTGATACCGAAATTTTCGCCTTTGCGTAGGCATGCGCTGATCATGTCCAAATAACGCGGCTCAAACACGCGCAACGGCAATGGGCCGTCCGGAAACAGCACCGTGTGCAACGGAAACAATGGCACCGCGCGTTCACTCATCCTGCACGTCGCCCCAGCGCGGAATCAAGTCCTGCGCGATATGTAAATGTTGCAATACCCGTGCGACGACAAAATCCACGAGTTGTGCTATCGTTTGCGGTTTGTGATAAAAACCGGGCGCGGCGGGTAACATCAAGGCGCCCATACGCGTCAGCGTCAACATGTTCTCGAGGTGTATCGCAGACAACGGCGTTTCGCGCGTTACCAAGATCAGTTGTTTGCGCTCTTTTAACACTACATCGGCGGCGCGCTCA
>JAOUGF010000170.1 GCA_029857925.1 Gammaproteobacteria bacterium | reverse complement strand
TCAAGTGACGAGTAAAGTGTTGTCTCCCCCGCAAGGCAATAATGATTGGGTGGTAGTGCAGACCGTGGACGGCCGTGTGTACGGCCTGCGCGCTAAGGACGGACAGCGCCTCTGGACCTATGATCGCACCGTGCCGGTGTTGTCATTACGCGGGACGTCGGCGCCGTTGGTGCTGAATGATAAAGTTATCGTGGGTTTCGACAACGGCAAATTGGTGGCCTTGGCCTTAGCCGATGGAAAATTGATTTGGGAGCAGGCGGTGGCGACACCGCAAGGTCGTACCGACCTGGAACGCATGGTCGATATCGACGGCGAGTTGGCGAGCGATGGGCAATATGTCTATGCCGTCAGTTATCAAGGCAAGATTGCGGCCTTGACGTTGGACACTGGCCGGGTCGTATGGTCGCGTGACATGTCGGCGTTCCAAGGGTCGATTCGGGTGGACAACCAATTGTATGTGGTGGATGAAAAGGGCGTGTTGTGGTCCTTGGATCGCGAAACCGGTACCGCATTGTGGCGTCAAGACCTACTCAAGGGCAATACCAGTACCGGTCCGGTATGGCAGGACGGCCTGCTGGCGGTGGGCACACGCAGCGGGCAGATTTATTGGTTTAACGTGGCGGATGGCGCGGTGGTGGGGCAATTCACTTATCGTGACCTCGTCAACAAGGTCGAAGAAGACGGCAACGTTACGACCACGATAGACCCCCTTACGCCAGAAGACTTGGCGCACGTGTTTGAAGAGACGGATGTCGTAGCGAACCCGGTGGTACAAGGTAAATACCTGTTCGTGCAGTACCGGAACGGGGTGGTCGCCTCTGTTGCGGTGCCAAAAGTGAATAAGGCTACACGGCCTTAGCAGGATGACGCAAAACCTGTTAAAATGTGTTTTTTTACCAGCCCCTAACCGCCCATGAACCCAGTATTGGCCCTCGTAGGCCGCCCTAACGTGGGCAAATCGACACTCTTCAATCGCCTGACCCAGACGCGCGATGCCCTCGTTGCGGACGAACCGGGGTTGACGCGCGACCGCAAGTACGGGCGTGGGCGCATTGGTGAACGGCCTTATATCGTCATCGACACCGGTGGCCTGACCGGCGACACCAATGTGCTGGATGAACAAATTTTAAAGCAAGCCTTATACGCGATGGACGAGGCGGACGCGGTGTTATTTCTCGTCGACGGCCGCGAAGGCTTAAACGCCCAAGACGAAATCCTTGCACAACGCCTGCGCGCGTTAAATCGCCCGATCTTTCTGGTCGTCAACAAGTGTGAACGCCTGCAAAAGAGCATGATAGAGGCGGAGTTTCACACCCTCGGTTTTGCGCACGTCCATGCGGTGTCGTCTTCCCATGGTGAGGGTATTCCCGATCTGATGGATGCGGTATTAGCGCCGTTTCCGGCGGCGGCGGGGGACACGTCCGCCGCGTCTGCAGGGTGTCGCGTGGCCGTAGTGGGCCGCCCCAATGTCGGCAAATCGACGTTGGTGAATCGACTGTTGGGCGAAGAACGCATGGTGACCTACGACATGCCGGGCACCACCCGCGACAGCATCGAGGCCCCGTTTGTATGGCAGGGCACACCATATGTGTTGATCGACACGGCCGGTGTGCGCCGTCGCGGAAAAATAGACGAGAAAATCGAAAAATTCAGCGCGATCAAGGCGCTGCAGGCGATAGAAGAGGCCAACGTCGTGATCATGGTCGTGGATGCGCGTGAAGGCGTCACCGAGCAAGATTCCCATTTGTTGGGTTACGTGGTCGAGGCGGGAAAATCCTTCATCCTCACAGTCAATAAATGGGATGGTCTGGATAACTATCAGCGCGAACGTGTACGTACCGAAATCGATCGTCGCCTGGATTTTATTGATTATGTGCCTGTGCATTA
The DNA here is from genome assembly GCA_029857925.1 of Gammaproteobacteria bacterium. Classification (GTDB taxonomy): domain Bacteria; phylum Pseudomonadota; class Gammaproteobacteria; order S012-40; family S012-40; genus CAKKRP01. The sequence continues at coordinate 3,814 of JAOUGF010000170.1, read as the reverse complement.
CATCTCCGCGTTGCACGGGAGTGGTGTCGGCTTATTGATGCAGGTTGTCGCGGAGGCGTATGCGAGCGCGATGCGTGACCTGTCCACCCCTGAACTTTCACGCATGTTAGAAGAGGCGATACAAGCGCACCAGCCGCCGTTAGTACACGGTCGGCGCATCAAGCTGCGTTACGCTCATCAAGGGGGCCGAAATCCGCCGGTGATTATTGTGCACGGTACGCAAACCGAGCGTGTACCCGAGGCCTATCGCCGGTATTTATCGAATATGTATCGTAACGCATTGAAGTTGGTCGCGACACCATTACGCATCGAATTTAAGTCCAGTGAAAATCCTTATGCCGGTCGGCGTAACACGCTGACGCCGCGCCAAGTTGAAAAGCGGCGGCGCTTGATGAAACATCTAAAAAAGAAATATAAGTAACGTTTCAGTGCCCTGCCTGTCGGCAACGCTTATCTGTTGCATGGGTTGAACGGTGTCCGCAGGCGGGTTCATTCAGTTCATCTACAACACCCCCCAAGGGGCGTACGCCTCTTCACAAAAAGGTAAGATTCCTTAGAGATAATAAGCTAAGGGGTCTAGCGCGCCGTTATCCTGCCAAAAAGCCGCCAGTTAAATTCAAGTTAAGACTACAGATTTTGGCGGATTGGTCGATCCACGCGGGGTGCTGCACGCGTTGTCACGCGCAGGAAAATGCGAGCTACTGCCGCGTCCAGCGCTAGTGCAGGCAATGGGAGAGGGAAACAAAGTGTTGGATAGATTTTTGCAGGGCTAATTTTTTTAATGAAAATATCAAAAGCCGATCGACACATCGCGCTACTCAATTGATTGCAGGGGCAAAGTCCGTGCTGAGGGATAATTATATGACTACATTTGTTGCCACAGAGCAAGGACTATCCGCGCTGTCCGCAGCGCTCAATGCCGTCAGCGATGCCGTACTGGTGGTCTCACGCAGTGGCAGCGTGTTGTGGCTCAATCGTGAGGCCGAACACATGACGGGGTGGCATACCCAAGACGTCACCGGCCTGATGTTACGCGATATCTTTCACGCCCTAGATCCGCAGTCGGGCGAGCCGATTGTGCAAATCCTATCGTTTGATGCGCAAAATCAACGTGAGTGCCTGTTATTGTCGCGCGATGGTGCGCAATACATGGTGGAATTGACAACCAGCCAATGGCTGGATGATGTGCAACAAACACAAGGGCATATCCTGGTGTTTCGCGATATCACCGGGTCGCACATGGTGCACCGCCAGGTGGAATTTCTGACTCACCATGATCCATTGACCGGGTTGATTAATCGCCACGCATTTGAACAACAATTTACACAACTTATGCGCGCCCAGCGCGGCATGCGTGTGGCGCTGCTGTATATCGACTTGGATCAATTCAAATGGGTAAATGAGACGCTGGGGCACGCCGTCGGCGATGAGATGCTGGTGCAAGTGGCGCGTCTGCTTGAAAAGCGATTGCGCGGTACAGATTTGTTGGCGAATTTCGGTGGCGATATTTTTTCAATACTGGCGGTGCACGTCAATCCTCATCAAGCGGAACTCTTGGCGCGTTCAGTGTTGGAATCTCTGCGCAGCATCAAGATCGGCGAAGGCGATCAACGATTTACGGTTACCGCTAGCATTGGCATTGTGATGGCCGACGGTGACGCCAGTGTGGCATCGGCCGAGTTTATGCGCCGCGCCGATGTGGCGTGTCATATCGCCAAACGCGAGGGTGGCAATCACTTGTATTTTTACGTGGGCGAGGACGATGACAAGCGTGTCATGGGCGATATGCCAACGGTTGAAGCACTAAAGACCGCGTTGGCGAATGATGCATTGCTTACACATTTTCAACCGATACTCGATCTGCCAGAACGTCGTTTAATGGCCTATGAGGTTTTATTACGGTTGCCGTCGTCCACCGGCGATGTGCAATTTCCAGATCAATTTTTGCCTGCCGCAACCAATCACGGATTAATGCCCGCGATAGACAAGTGGGTTATAAAACACGCCATTACGCATCTATTGGATACACAACGCGATATCCCGCGTCTGCATATCAATATTGCAGGTAAATCCTTGGACGAGAAGGGTTTGCTCGCGTTTATCACTGAACAATTGCGCATTGCCCAGGTCGACCCCGCGCGTTTGGCATTCGAAGTTTCTGAACAAGATATTGCCGGTCGGCGTGATGTGGTGCGGCATTTCGCTCAGGGGGTGCGCGCCATAGGGTGCGCATTTGTCTTGGATGAATTCGGGACGGGTTTCGGATCATTTGCGCACCTGCGCTATTTACCGATCGACTATCTCAAATTGAGTGATAATTTGGTCGCCACAGTCGCGACCGACCCGTTGGCGCAGGCCTTGGTGCAGTCCGCCGTGCAAATCGCGCGTGCGATGGGGCGTCACACCATCGCCAGCTACGTAGAGAACGAACATTTATTACAACGTTTGGGTGAACTGGGGGTGGATTGGGTGCAAGGTTTTGCGCTCGGCGCGCCTATCGCGCAGGTGGCTGAACGACGCGACACACTAAAATTGGCCTGACACCCGCAGGACTAATCTTCGCGTTCATGCGCGTTCGTCAATTGCGCCAAATAGTCACGTGTCAACGCCTTACTCTCTTCGACGGCAGGTTGATCGAAGGGATCTATGCCCATCAATTCTGCCACCACCACAGTTTCCATTTCCATTAATACGATCAACTCTCCAACGGCGTAGGCATCATGGTCGAGTAACGTCAGTGTACGATTGGGCCGCTGGCGGCGTGTCAACGTGGTGCGCGTGGCCTTGAGTTCGGACACAAACAATTCACCGACCGTGTGACCCGCCAACGGTTTGATCGCCGGGATGTCTTGAAAACGCATCGGGATGCGCAGCCCTTGGTGTCGAAAACTCGGGTTTGATAAAAAGGTGACTAATTTGTCATCCGGTCCTTCGAGCAAAAGCTGCAGCTGCGAATGTTGATCGGTGACACCGTGGGCCTCGGTCGGGGTGAGGCCGCGATGCCGTCCAGCGGCGTCGATCTTGCCCAGGCTCTCCGCCCACAACTGGCGAAACCAATTGACGACAAAGCGTAAATTGTCCGCGTAGGGCATCATGACGCTGATTGTCCGACCGCGTTCCGCGTGCAAATATTGCGCAGCGCCGTTATAAAACGCCGGATTTTTCAAGATGTCGGGTTCTGCGCAACGGCGGGCCATTGCGCGCGCGCCTTCGATAACGCCATCGATGTCTACCCCGGCGATATAGGCTGGTAACAGGCCGACCACTGACAGTACCGAATATCGGCCCCCGATAGGCGGGTGCACGATGGTGGGTATGGACAGCCGTTGCCCTAATTCATACAGCGCGCCTTGCGTATTTTCGGTGATAAAAACGCTGTGTTTGCCCACGCCATCGTCGCCTATCGCGTGTTCCATGCGCGGCAACATGGTTAGAAATTGTGCCAGTGTCTCGGCGGTATTGCCGGATTTAGAAATCACCAAAAACAAGGTTTCTTTAATGTCTATGGGGTTTAATTCACCAAGTGTCGAGGGGTCTACGTTATCGTAAAAGTGCACGGAGACGGTTTTGAGGTCGCGGTCGCCCAAGGTGCGTACCAACATCTCGCCCCCCAACGATGATCCGCCGATGCCAAACACCACCACGTGGCGAAAGGTGCGTGCGTACTGCTGGCCCAGGCGTTTGATTTCTGTGACATCCGTGAGGAAGGGTAGGTTTAAAAAACTGCATTGAGCAGGCTGCATCCAGGTCTTGATCTTCGCGCGCAACCCGTCCAAACGCGGCGAAAGTGCGACAACATCCGCGCTGCTAATGG
>JAOUGF010000169.1 GCA_029857925.1 Gammaproteobacteria bacterium | reverse complement strand
CAAAAAGGTGGAGCAAATTAAGGCCAGAATGCGCGAGGAATACGTGAAGAAATACTATTGGCCGGGCATCGATTTGCTGTTCAATGTACGCGACGAAATCGCTGGCGAGGGCGAGAACAAATCCACGGTCTATCCCTACTGGGATCGCCCGGTGAAAATGCAATTGGCCCACCATGCACTGCACAAAATGCACACCATCGCCGTGCATCGCGGCGTGCCGCTGGACGCGTTGGAGGCGCTGTCGCAGACCGCGCCGTTTCGCGGCCTACCGGAGGAACGGGTCTATGCGTTGCCGGACGACCTCGACGAGACCTTGAGCATACTCCGCACCAATATGCACGACGCCGACGCCGAAAATTATTTATTGCAACACTATGTGCACCATTCCCATCAATACGCGGCCGCCCCCGGTGATATGGTAAATTCCAATAAACCGGAAAGCGGCCCCGAGGTCGCCGCACCGAATCAAACACGGGAATTGTTCTATAACAAAATCGACCGCGCAAACTCGCCGGACGATGTGTGGCGGTTGGAACAATCGGCGGACGAGACGCATTATGTGTGGGTGCGGCAAAAACGCGCGGGATGACGCGTGCTGTCGCGCGGAGAAGGCGTTTAGGCCTTCGTTACCGCCACGTAGGGCATGATGCGCACGGTTTTGATTATATTGTCTTTCACCTGCACGATCTCCACCGGGTAATCGCCGATCTTCACACTGGTGCCGGTCTCGGGGATCGTCTCCAGATATTCAATAATCAACCCGCTCAGCGTTTTGGGGCCATCGGTAGGGAAATTCCAACGCATCATCTTGTTTAAATCACGCAGATACACCGCGCCATCCACGATGTAGGAACCGTCGGCCTGGGGATGTACATCGCGTATGATCGTGGAGGGGTCGGTGGTGAATTCACCGACAATCTCTTCCAGTATATCTTCCAAGGTGGCGACCCCTTGGATGTCGCCATATTCATCCACCACCACGCCGATACGGCGGCCCTGACGCTGAAAATTCAGCAACTGCGTGTTCAACGGGGTGTTTTCGGGGATGAAATACGGTTCGCGTAACATCGACATAAACGTTTCGCGATCAAACGCGTCTGCGGCCATTGCGTTGACGACATTGCGCATGTGTACAAACCCGACAATGCGATCCAAGTCTTCATGGTATACCGGCAGGCGGCTGTGTTGGCTGTGGCGCAACTGATTTAAGATTTCGTCCCATTCTTGGTCGATGTCGATGCCGACCACATCGTTGCGCGGCACCATGATGTCATTGACGGTGACACGGCCCAGGTCCAGCACACTCAGCAGCATATTTTGGTGGCGCTTGGGGATCAATGCCCCCGCCTCGTTCACCACGGTGCGCAGTTCTTCGCTGGTTAAATGCTGCATGGTGCCCGGTTCAGAGATGTCTATACCGATCAGACGTAACACCCCGTTGGCCGTGGCATTGACGGCCCACACCAGCGGTTGCAGCAATTTAAGCAAAATTTGATAGACATAGGCCGAAAAAAACGCGACCGGTTCGGGGTGTAACGCGCCCAGTGTCTTGGGCGCCACCTCCGAAAAAATTAACATCACCAACGTAAGCACGCCGGCCGCGATGGCCAGTGCGGAATCCCCGCCGAAACGCAATGCGATAATTGTCGAAATCGACGATGCCGCGATGTTGGCGAAGGTGTTGCCCAATAAAATTAAACCGATCAAACGGTCAGGTCGGTCCAGTAACCAACTGGCGCGCACCGCACCGGCATGGCCAGTACGGCTCAGATGGCGCAGACGATAGCGATTGATGCTCATCAGCGCGGTTTCTGAGCCCGAAAAAAAAGCGGACATCGCCAACAACGCGATCAGTGCGCCGAACAACGCGGAAAGTGGGATGTCGCTCATGTTGTGCGGGACGTTAGACGTTGCATCAGGTTAACGGCCAAGCAAGACTTCCAGTACGTATTTGCTACCGAAATAGGCCATCATCAACGCCACAAACCCCCCCACCGTCCAACGCACGGCGGTGCGGCCGCGCCAACCGTAACGCCAATGGCCCCATAACAAGGTTGCGAACAAACACCAGGCCAAGATCGACAACACCGTCTTGTGCACCATGTGTTGTGCAAACCAGTTGGTTAAATACAGTGCACCGCTGAGCATCGCCAGAGTTTGTAATGCAAAGCCGAACGCCAACAGCTGATATAGCAAGCCTTCCATCGTTTCCATCGGGGGCAGCGCGCGTATGAATCCGCCGGGTTTACGTTGGTGGAGATGACGTTCTTGCACCGACAGCAACAATGCCTGACAGGCGGCCATGCCGAGTAGGCTATAGGCGAGGATGGATAACAGGATGTGGATGTCCATGCCTAACGCGTGGGTGTCTACGGTGTGGCGTGTGGGCACGATATACGTAAGTAAGGCTGACAATCCGGCGATTGGGAAGACTAAAATGCCCAGATTCTCGACGGGTTTGTTAATCGCGGTGGTGATCAGCAATAACGTGACGAACCATGCTGATAATGAAGCGACATTCGCAAAACTCAGGTCTAGACCATCGAAATGGAATATTCCTTGCGACAACGCCAGGGCCTGGGCGACGGCGGCGGCACCCCCGAGGGCCAATGCCCACCATCGCGGGTGAGGCAGTTCATGCGTGACCAAGCGACGCCACAACAGGGCGGCGGCGGCGAGATACAAAATGAGCGCGCTCACAGTGCTGAGGGTTGCGGTCATGCGTCCTTACTCCACGAGGGGCAAAAGGGAAAGTGGAATGATGGCACAAGCACTAAAGATTTTCCATTTTATGTCGATTTTAATCTGAAGTTGAAGGGAGTTAGGTATGCACACGGATAGATGGCGCCCATGAATTTACGCATATTAGGTTGTAGCGGAGGGATCGGTGCTGGCCACCGTACAACGTCATTCCTGGTAGAGCACGACATCCTGATTGACGCTGGAAGCGGGGTTGGAGAGCTTACGCTGGCTGAAATGGGGGAAATACGCCACATTTTCGTGACGCATTCGCATCTGGATCATGTCAATTTCATTCCGCTGTTAATCGACACTATTTTCTCGCTGGTAAAAAAACCGGTCATCGTGCATGGTCAGGCGGTCACGTTGAAGGCCTTGCAAGAACATATTTTTAATTGGGTCATTTGGCCGGATTTTTCTAAGCTGCCGACACCCGAACGGCCGGTGTTGGCGTTTCGCGAGATGGTGCCGGGGCAAGTGGTCGATATCGAGGGCCGCATGATAGAGATGATCCCGGTCAACCATGCGGTGCCCGCCGTCGGTTATCGCGTAAGCAAAGGCAAAAAATCGTTCGCCTATTCCGGAGACACCAGCAGCAATGACAGCCTATGGGCGGCGCTGAATGCGCATGATCGTCTGGATATGTTGATTGTAGAGACGGCCTTTCCGAATGTTAAAGAGCATCTTGCGGGCTTGGCCGGACATTACTGCCCGAAGACCTTCGCGGCGGATATCGTAAAACTCAAACACGATACCAAGATTTATCTCACACACCTGATGCCCGGTGAAGAGGACCGTATCCTCGCGGAATTGAGCGCGCTGGTGCCGGGTCGTTCGCTGCATCGGCTGGCCAGCGGCGCGTATTTCCAACTCTAGCAACGCCGCTATATCACGTCATCGACGTCCCCGAATTGTTGTTCGCAATCTTCTAGTCTTTTCCAATCCAGTTCTGCCGATGCGTATTCGCGCTTGCGAAGAGCGCGCGTTACCTCGCGCATTCGTGCCGGTAGGGTACCTAAACGCGGTGCTGATTGTACTACTGATATGCGTACCGCTTATACAAGAATCGTTATCCGCGCCCTTGCGTTTTCTGTAATCTAAAATTCAATGTCACCCGCCGTTGCGGCGACCCGCCTGACGAATACTGTGTACGGTGCGGATCGCGCAATAATTCAAATCACCGACCGCAATTAGCTAACTGCGTCATACGCCTGACGTGCGGCAGTCGCCAACCTCTATGAGACCGGCTGCTCGCAATGAAATTGGAAGTGAGAATTGCGTCGCGTTTTAAGTTCATGAAGTGAGAAGGCAGTCGCGATTTAAATGACATCCTACTGAAAAAAATACGCACACCGGCACTGCGTTTGGACGAAATACTAAGTAGTTCACAACTATGAATTTTAACGATAATAAATTTGCCAAAGAGGTCTATGCTTAGTAGCGGTCGGCACGGTTCACACGATCAATCGCGACAAGTTTTTACAAGACTTGTCGCGTTGTCGTTTGTTGTGGCGGTAACGGTTTTTAGCTTCCCCTCATATGCCGCCGACTGGGCAGCGCAGGTATCGGGGACGGCGAACAAACTGAATGACGTGGTGTTTCCGGTAGACGCGACCACCGGTTACGTGGTCGGCGACAGTGGCACGCTCTTGAAGACCACGAACGGAGGCGCCAGTTGGGTCAGTTTAAATGCAAATCTTCCGGTCGCGCGCCAGGCAGACCAAATTCGCTCAGTTTCATTTATAGACAACAGCACAGGCGTCATTGCTATCGGCGCCGGATTCTTACTAAAAACAATAGACGGCGGCGCGAGCTGGACGCAACAGGCCTCTACCGGCGGACCCTTGTTTAACGCGGTGCATCTGAACGGCACAACGGGATTGGCCGCAGGCACATTCGGTCTTATTTACAAGACGACAAACACCGGAGGTTTGTGGACGCCAGCGACATCGTTTCCCGATGGAGGCGGGATAAACTACACCGTTTTTACGAACAGCTCAACGAGCGGAAATGTCGGCGGTTATGACGCAACGCAAGGCAAAGGCGTGTTTGGCGTCTCGACGAATACATTTGTTACTTGGCCCAAGCAAAACATCGGTGCGTTGATCAACGTGTATTCACTGGATTTTCCATCGAGTACCAACGGTTTCGCGGTGGGTAGCCAGGGCGTTGTTATGAATACGACAAACTCTGGCACTTTGTGGACCGCGCAAAGTTCCGGCGTGACGCAGGATTTGATGGGTGTGAATTTCGGTACCACCACGACCGGTCTGGCCGTTGGTTTGAGCGGGCGGATTATCAAGACGACGAACGGCGGTACAATTTGGACGACAATGGTGTCGCCCACCGTGAGCAACATCAATAAAGTTTACATGGTGGATGCCAATAGCAGTTATATCGTCGGCGACGGCGGCCTCATATATTATTCGGCAAACGGTGGCGGTAGCGCGATGATCGTCACCACCACCGCAAGCAGCGGTGCGGGTAGCCTACGCGATGCGATGATCGCCGCCACCGCGGGCAGTACGATCACGTTTGACACCGCAGTTTTTCCTGCTGGTGCGCCCGCAACCATAGCGCTAGCGAGCGCCTTGCCTAGCATTACCGTGGGGGCGGTCACGATAGATGCGTCTGACGCGGGCGTGATTATTGACGGCGCCGGTGCTGGCGCGGGTGTATCGTGTTTGACGATTGCGTCCAATAGCAACGTGGTGCGTGGACTGCGCATCCAGGGATGCACCAGCAACGGCGTCAATATATCTTCGGGTGTCAACAACACCATCGGTGGCGACAATACCGTGGGCACCGGTCCCTACGGCCAGGGAAATTTGATTGTCAGCAACGGTCTGGCCGGTATCCAAGTGAGCAGTGCAAGTAATTTTATTTATGGAAATCGTATCGGCTCTGACGGCGCGGTGGCGTTGGCCAATGGTGCCAACGGTATCAATATCAGCGCGGCGGGTGCGGCGACGATAGGCGGCACTAGCGTAGGCTTACGCAATATCATTTCCGGT
>JAOUGF010000168.1 GCA_029857925.1 Gammaproteobacteria bacterium | reverse complement strand
TTTTACACCGGACGGCGTGGTCGGGCGCGGGACACGCGCGGCGTTAAACGTTTCTATGGCGGCGCGCATTGCGGAAATAGAAAAAAATATGGAACGTTGGCGTTGGATGCCGCGTAGTTTGGGTTCCCGCTACGTGCAGGTGAATATGGCGGACTATAAGTTGACCGTGGTTGAAAAAGGGAAAACGACTATGGATATGCGCGTCATGGTGGGAAAAGATTATCGTTCCACTCCGGTGTTCGGTAATAAAATAAAATACATAGAAATTAATCCTGTGTGGAAAGTACCCGCGCGCATTGCACGCGATGATTTATTGCCTAAGCAACGTGAGGACCCCGAGTATTTTTTGCGCAAAGGCATTCATGTCGTGACCAGTTGGGGTACCGACGGTGAGGAAATAGATGTCAATGAAATAGACTGGGAAAACGTCAAGACGGATGAATTTCCGTACAAGTTACAACAGGAGGCGGGTGACAAGAATAGTTTGGGGCGCATGAAATTTATGTTTCCGAATTCGTTTCGCGTATATCTGCATGATACGCCCGCGAAATTTTTGTTTGAGCGGCGTATCCGCACATTCAGTTCGGGATGTATCCGAGTGGAACAGCCGGTGGAACTGGCGGTGAAATTGCTCGATGACCCGCAATGGAGTACCGGTAACTTAGAATCGGCATTGGCGACCAAACAGTCGCGACGTCTTGATCTAGGCAAACCAATACCGATTTATCTTTTATATTGGACGGCATGGGTGGAGAACGAACGTGTACAATTCAGGCCGGACATCTACGGGCGCAATCGCGCGTTGCCGGATCATCGGCTATATAAAACGGAAAGGAAAAATTAGCAACCTTTTCTAGTTCGGTTCGAGTAAAATGCCGTACAGTTAATCGTGAATCAATACGTTGGGGGTGAAATGGGCACTTGGCCATGGTCATGGCATGAAATGGGGGATGTGTTGTCCACTGCCTCTACATGGACGCAACTCGCGTTGTTGGCGATTGCGTGGGGCATCGCTTGGGCGGTGAATAATTTTTGGGCGGACCATGTGCGTTGGGAAAACGACCCGGATCGTGTCCTGCGTGATCTCACATTCAGCACCGGTATGCGTTTAATTCAACCCTTTGTGTTTTTAATGCTGGTGTTGATGGCGCGTGCGGTAATGCGGAAATTGGATTGGGACATTGATTGGTTGAATATCGCGGTTCCGCTCACGTTGTCCTACGCGGGCATACGCGCCATCATTTTCTTGTTGCGCAAATCATTGACCCCTAGCAAATTATTACGCGCGTGGGAGGCCAGCATTAGCACCGTGGTATGGGCCGTGGTTGCATTGTATATGTTGGGGTGGTGGCCGCCGATCGAGAGCGCATTGGACCAAGTGGGCATGGATATAGGTCACATCCGTGTGTCGATACTTTCGGTGTTCAAGGTTTTTATCGCGATCGCGATATTCTTTCTGTTAGCGGTGTGGTTGGCGCGCACCGTCGAACAACGTGTCGAGGCGATGTTGCGGGTCGATGCCAGTATGCAGGCGATGATCGGTAAATTGATCCGCGTGATGTTCGTGCTGATTGCGTTTATCGTGATATTGGATGCATTAGGCATAGATTTGACCGCGTTGACGGTGTTAGGCGGCGCCGTAGGCGTAGGCGTAGGGTTCGGTTTGCAACGTATCATCAGTAACTTTATCAGCGGGTTTATATTATTGTTTGATCGCGCGATCAAACCCGGTGACGTTATTGCACTAGGCGATCGCAATGAATATGGGTGGGTCAAACAGTTGCGCGCGCGCTATGTGGTCGTACGCCAACGCGATGGTGTCGAACGCCTGATTCCCAACGAACAATTGGTCATCAACGAGGTGCGCAATTGGACATACAGCGATCCTCGCGTCTCGATCAACGTGCCGGTACAGATCGGTTATCAAGAAGACGTTGAGGTCGTAATCAAGATACTTGAAGAATGCGCGACCGCCAACAGTCGAGTATTGGTTGATCCAGTACCCAGCGTCTATGTCAGCAAATTCGGCGACAGCGGCATAGAATTGTCGTTGGTTGTATGGATCAACGATCCACAGAATGGCTTAGGCAGCGTCGTTTCAGATCTCAATTTGGCGATTTGGCGCGCATTTAAACACCATGGTGTATCCATGCCCTACCCGCAACGTGATGTTCACGTAAAGATGGGCGACCTTGCCAAAATTGAAAAAAATACTCATACCTGATACCGCGTATGAGTCGATATCGCCCCCCAGTCGCTAAATCGTCGCCGTATATTACCGCGCAAGGTATGTCCAACTTGCGGGCGGAATTGGATACCTTGTGGCGCAAGGAACGCCCCAAGGTTACGGAGGCGGTGTCGGAGGCGGCGGCGATGGGTGATAGATCCGAAAATGCCGAATACATTTATGGAAAAAAGCGTCTGCGCGAGATTGATAGACGCATTCGTTTTTTACAAAAACGCCTGGATGAATTGATTGTCGTGGATCGCCCTCCGGCGGATCAGCAACGCGTATTTTTCGGTGCCTGGGTAGAACTCGAAGATAGCGCCGGGGCGTCCTATCGTTATAGGATAGTCGGCGCGGATGAAATTGATACTACGCGTGGATGGATAAGCGTGGATGCGCCAATGGCGCGCGCGCTGTTAAAAAAGTCCATAGATGACCGAGTGGAGGTCACCGGTCCCAAAGGGGTGCAATCCTATTCGATTGTTGATATTCACTATGAGGTGTAATTTTTCCACGGAGAATCTACGCCCAGCGCAAAAAATCCGCTAGAATACGCCAGTAACGGCGGCAGTCTGCCCACAAGTCTCTCTTAAGAACCCATAAGTATATTAATGTAATTCATCGTGCCCTACGCGTTAGACGTGTTTGGCCGGTTTCAGCGCATCCTGTCGTGTAGTTTCCGTTTTATTGTCCGTCCCAGTTTGCGCATTGCACGGGTGGGGGTAGTGATCTATGTATCTGAAAAATTTTATAAAAACCTTGAGTGGGGCGCGTATTTTTCACGCCACTACGGTGGTTGCCGCGCTAGCACTGATGGCGGTCGGCTTGTGGTTATTCGCGCATCGCCATGATGGCGCGCTAAAACAAGGCATATCCTCGCTGATTGAGCGCCGCGACCCCTATGCTAAACTCAACTATAAGCAAATGCAGGCGTTTTATGCGACACGCGCGCACAAGACGGTGTGGGTCGACGGCGTTGGCCCCAATAAAAAGGCGGGCGAACTGCGCGAGGTACTGGCGCATGCGGAACGCGAGGCGTTGCCGACAAGTGATTACCATCTGGATGAAATCAATGCGTATTGGTCGCGTACTTCGCTACAAGACCTGGCGCGCTTAGAGCTTTTGCTGACCGATGCGTTTATGCGCTACGGCGTAGAGGTAAAAGCAGGGTATCAATTTCCGCGCATCATTGATCCGGATTGGCATATCGACCCGGAACGCGTTGATCCGGTGGCGGTGTTGAATCAAACGGTGGAGCAAGGCGATATTTCCAAAGCGCTAACGGGGCTGGCTCCGCCACACGCCGCATACCGCAATTTACGTGCAAGTTTACAGTTTTACCGTGAAATTTTAGTTACAGGTGAATGGCCGCATGTCGCCATTACCAAGGATATCAAGCCGGAGGCAGCCTATGCCGACAGCGGCAAACTGCGTACCCGCCTGTTTCGCGAAGGGTATCTGTCCAAGGCCGCGGCATCGCATACCGAGCGTGTGTATGACGCCTCCCTAGTGGAGGCGGTAAAGGAATTCCAGGCGCGCCATGGTTTGCCGTCAAACGGCGTGCTGGATCGTTACACTGTGCGCGCGTTAAATAAGCCGATCAGCGAGCGTATCTCGGAAATTGAAAAAAATATGGAGCGTTGGCGCTGGATGCCCAGGCAAATGCCGGAGCGCTATATCTCGGTGAATATCGCCGATTATAAATTAACCATGTATGAAAAAAGCGCGCCCGTACTGGATATGAAGGTGATTATCGGAAAAAAATATCGTGCGACGCCGGTGATTGCCAGCGACATCGAATATGTGGATCTCAATCCTACATGGAATGTTCCGCAACGCATCGCACGGGAAGATATGTTGCCCAAACAACGTGAAGACTTGGAATTTTTTGCGCGCAAGGGTATCCGTGTGTGGAGTCGGCGCGGCAAGCAAATGGTGCGAATCGATCCTACCAAGGTGCACTGGGACAAGATTGAGGGTGAGCGCTTTCCGTACTATCTTGAACAAGAGGCGGGAGACGGTAACAGTTTAGGGCGTATTAAATTTGGTCTATCCAACGCGTTTGATATCTACCTGCACGATACACCGCAGCGCGAATTGTTCAAAAATTCGGTGCGTGCATTTAGTTCCGGTTGCATACGTGTGGAACAACCGGAAAAACTAGCCGCAAAAGTGCTGGAAGGGAGCCGTTGGACGCCTGACCGCATTGCCAATGCGTTGGAAAAAGACAACACCTATCGCATCGCATTGTCGCGGCGACTGCCGGTGTATATCGTCTATCTGACGGCATGGAGCAGCGATGGTCGCGCGGCGGAATTCCGTGATGATGTTTATGTGCGTGATCGCGCGCTGCCGGATACGCTGTTGTTGTCCGGGTTGGTCAAGCCCGGTAAACTCGCGACCGCCGGCATTTAAGATCAGCGGATTTGAAGGCGCATCTGTAGCGGCCTTGTGGTTGCGCGCGCGAGAGGCGAGACTGTATCGCAATCGTCAGAAATTCACCGCATCGTAAAGCGCCTCGCCGCCCTCAATCGTCACCGACACGCGATTGGGTAGACAGGCGAGAAACTCACCGCTACGCTGCGCCCAGCCCATTTGTATGCATTGTTTTCCGGTGCACGGAGACGATTTGAAACGAATTTTATGCGCATGAACTTCTAACGTGGAAACGCCTTGCGGCCCGATAATGTCATGCACCCCTTCCTGACGTAAATCCAGATTAGCAATCACTTTGCCGTTGACGCGCACCTCGGCGGAGTTTCCGGCGCTGCCGACATTCCAGTATTTGAAATATAAACCCAACACGCCTATTATCGCACACGCGATAATCCAACGATCAGTGCGGGTCAACATCGCTGACGATTAATCTAGCGGGATTTTTTTCAAATTTTATGCGCGCCTGCAACGCAGGTGTGATATGTACCGAGCCATCGCTGGCGACCAGCATCACCTGTTTCAGGCCGAGGGTGCGGGCGGTCTGCTGCCAATGTGCGGGGCCCGCGACCATTAATGCGGTGGCGCTGGCGTCGGCCTTGGCACCTGTTGCGTAGACCACTGTGACGGACGCGGTGCCCACGGTCGGAGACGCGGTGCGCGGGTCGAAGATGTGGTGATAGCGACGCCCATTGTAGTCGTAATAGCGTTCGTAATCGCCTGACGTAAAGACCGCCTCGCCGTCTTCGACCGACAAGGCCGCCAGCATGCCTGGGCCGCGCGGATCGCGTATGCCTATGACCCAGGGCCGACCGCCTTTATCGCCAATCGCACGGAGGTCGCCACCGGCATTCACGATCGCATTTTTGATGCCTTGGTCCTGCAAACGTTGTATCGCGTTGTCGACGGCCATACCTTTGGCGTATCCGCCGAAATCCAACAACACTTGCGGGCGGTAGTGGGCCAGTTTCCCCTCCTTGATCGACATGTCTAGCAGATTGTCGTGGCGTTTCAGCCAACCATCCAGCGCAGCCTGTGTGGGTGGCGGCCCTAACGGCAATTGGTGTGCGGCCTCATCAAAGCCCCATAATTTTACTAAACCGCCTACC
>JAOUGF010000167.1 GCA_029857925.1 Gammaproteobacteria bacterium | reverse complement strand
TCCATGCTTCTCTTCCTTCATCAAACCTTGAATGTGTGCTATCAACGGGTCCGTCACTGCCATGAGTTTCTTACGCATCACCGATCCCACGGCATCGGTGCGACCCAGGATGTCGTTTAGGCTGTTTGAATTGTAGGCTTCAAGATTTTTTATCGCCGACAATTGCGGCGCCGCATGTGGGCATACGGAGAGGCAGGCGAGCGCGGCGGCGTCATGCGTCGGCGAGGATTGTGCGGGGGAAAAATAATCTGCGATGGTCTCAAACAACGCGATGACGGTGTCTTGATCGGCCACGCCGTGGATCGCACGCGTCAACTGCGTGGCATAGGTTTGCCCGGCGGCGCTCGTGACGCGTAGCAACATGCGCGCATAGTGGTTGTTTTGGTTTGCCAGATCGGTGAGTTGTTGGGCATAGTGCGCGTGATCCGGGTGCGCAACGGTTTGCGATGGCAGGTCGTCAGGCGCGCCGATCAAAAATCCAGTCAAATAACCCGCGTGACGTTGTGCGCGATGCCACAGTGCGGTGCGCGATTCAAGCGCCAATAACCCGGGTTGTAATAACAATGCAACGCTTTCTACGACTAATCTGGATTCTTGTTCAAACGGTAAATCTTCGAGCAAAAAATGCGCGAGTGTTTGACCCAAATCGGTAGCGACAAAATCCGTGCGGCGCAACAACTGGCGCGCGATTTCCGCCGTCGGTGACGCCCACCACACGCGTCGCGCGAGTTCCAGTGTCAATGCAGGCACGTGCGCGGCGGCGACCACGGCCTCTGGTTCGCCTATGCATAACAGGCCCGCCAAGGTGTCACCGCGGATCTGGCCCATGCGCGCCCAGCGCTGCAAAAACACCGGATAGCCGCCGGGAGAACCCAGCGCGTGGCTGGAGAGGTATTCGCGCACTTGCTTGAGATAGCGCGTAGCTTGGCAATTGGGGCTGAGCGGGAAGTTGATTTCTCCGCGCTCCAATAGCGCGTGTAAGATCATGCGATTTTCGTCGATGCGCACGGCGTACAAGGGCTCTGTCAACATGATGCTGAGGCGCAATTCGTCTTCGTGCGAGAGTTCTACCATGTGGTTCTCAATTCAATGCCAGGCGTTCGCCCCACGGGACTTTGGCCGCGCCTTTGATTAACCATAGCACAGGATACAGCGGCGCGCGCTTCGGGAATTCGCCTTTGCCGTCGGTGAAATAGATTAATACATCGGGGGGGATGTCCTGTGTCGCGATCCAATCAAAGACCGGCACAAAGCGCGTGCCGCCGCCGCCTTTCCATTGTTTCGGCAATTCCAAATCTTGCCACGGCTCATACACCCAGGGCGACCCCGGCGCGAGTTCGCTGTCGCATGCGATCAGTGTGACGCGCCCATGCACTTGTGCGCGCAAACTGTTTAATTCGGAGGTAAACTGCGCGAGGTCTTTGGTGTTCACGGAGCCGCTGGTGTCTACGGCCGCGACGATGTTGATGTTGTGACTGCGCAACGTCGGATACAAGGCCGGGCCTTCGCGACGGCTGGAAGGGCGCGCAAACGAATAATCAACGCGTGCCAGGCTGTTAATATAGCGCGCGAGCACGGCCTGCCACGGCAGCGCGGGTTGGATCAAACGTTCCGCCATGCGTGCCAAGCTCGCGCTGAGTTTTCCAGCGCGCTGCGCGGATTGTAGCGCAGACGCCAAGCGTTGTTGCCATTGTTGTTTTAATTCGTCGCGTTGTTGATTGGTGAGTGGCGGCGGCTGTTTGGTCTCGCCATTGTTATCTTTTTCATCGGCGCTGGAGGGTTTGGGTTCGTTGTCATACCAATGCCCGTCTTGCGTTTCCTGATCGGGATTTTCATTGATAGAGGGGTAAATTTCTTCCGCGCTCATGCCACGAAAACTGCCCTCGACCAGCGCGCCGGGGCAGGGTGACATGCCTTCGTCGACCAATATAATGTTGGTAGCGTAGTCGCAGGCGATATCCCAGCGGTGCCTATCGCGATTTCCCCGGCGCGCGAAATGCGTCAGCGCGCAATGCAAGGCCTCGTGTGCCAATACGAATTGCATTTGTTTGATATTCATCCCGGCGATATATTCCGGGTTGAAATAAAAATTTCGTGCGTCGGTGGCGACTTTGGGGCAATATTGAGGATCTACCGCGACTAAAGGCAGGCGCAACACCAGCGCGCCGAGAAACGGTTTGTCTAAAATCAAACGTGTGCGCGCCTTGCTGAGTTGTAGCGCGGCGTCGTCGGGCGGGCTAGGCATGATCAAACATCAAATCCAAGACTTGGCGTGCCCAAGGCTTGAAATTCGCCGCTTGTGTGACGCTGGCGCCCATCGCGCGATGCAGATCGGACACCAGCATCACACCCATTTCGCGTTGCGGGAACAGCGCCGCATAGGCCAGTATGTTATCCAGCGTGGATTTTTCTTCCGGTTTTTTCCTGACCCGTATCGCTTGCGCGACCAGCGCGGAGGCCACTGCATATTGCAGATCCAATTCTTCCGGCACATCCGCGCATTCGCCACGTGCAATCGCGTGTACATCCGGCATGCGTGTGACGCTCTCCACATAGGCGTGTAATTCCAGTCCCGGCGCGGCGCCGACACAGGCCTGCAAACCACCTAACATCAACCGCGGGTGCCCGTCGAATTTGCGTAACGCGCGGCCCGCGAATTCCCACGAGCGCGGACTCGGAAACGCGATGGGATTGCGTTGCGCGTCGAATTCGAACAATAATTCCGGGCGAAAACGCAGAAAGCCGATTAAGCGTTCATCCACGTCATGCGCGAACGCCCACGCGACCCAGTCGTCAAGGTGGGCCTCGACTTCGTAGTGCGAAAAGCGATTCGCCAGCGGCGCGGGCATTGTATAGGTGACACCGCGATCGCCTTGACGATTGCCCGCGGCAAAGATCGCCCAACCCTCAGGGATGGCATAGTCGCCGAGGCGTCTATCCAAGATCAATTGATAGGCGGCGGCCGAGACGCTAGGCGGCGCCGAGGTGATCTCGTCTAAAAATAAGATGCCTTGTGCGCCGTGTCGCTGTGCATCGGGCAACATCGACGGCACTGCCCACTCGACGCGATTTTCGCTGCGAAACGGGATGCCGCGCAGATCCGTCGGTTCCATTTGCGACAGCCGCAAATCTAACATCGGCACCTGGTGTTGCGTGGCGACCTGCGCGACCAATTGAGATTTGCCAATGCCGGGCGGCCCCCACAACATCACCGGCGTGTGTTGTCCGGAGGCGGCGCTCAAAAATTCTTGGTTGAGTACGGCGTAAACTTCACTCGTGCGCATGTGTCCTACCTGCAATACCGTGATTAAGTTGTGCAGTGCGATGGGTGAGGGCACTGCATATGAACCGTTATCGTAAGGCCTGCGGGGGCTGGCGCCTATATCCCAAACGATAGTCTATTGCCGACTAGAGTTACTCTAAGGTCTTTTCCCAGGCGAGCAGGGGGTATTTTTGTAGTAAAGTTTATTGTAAACAGCAGTTTGCAGGCACTAGTCGCGCTTTTTGCCCTTTCCAGCGGTGACCGCAACGGGACTCAAACGTTGGGTCAGTGTCTGCCAGGCGGCGGGCCGCATTAATATGTAAATACCCGCCAGTAAAAACGGCACACTCAGCAACTGGCCCATGCTGATCAGGTTGCCGTCTTCGAACGCCGCTTGCGGCGCCTTAACAAATTCGACGGCGATGCGCACGCTGAATACGGCGACGAGAAAACGCCCGAATAACGCACCTGAGGTTAGATATTGCGCGCGTCTGCGATACGCAAAATATAACCAAATAAAAATGCACAGATAGGAAAGCGCTTCATAGAGTTGCGCAGGGTGACGCGGCAGCATGTCTACGCGCGGAAAAATAATCGCCCACGCGACGTCAGTCGGACGACCGACAATCTCGGAATTGACAAAATTGCCCATACGTATCAAGGCGCCGGCAAGTATGGTGAGCGGTGCTAAGCGGTCAATCAACCACGCCACATCGAGCGCCTCAACGCGGCGGGAATACAAATATACCGCGACTAACACACCCAGCCCGCCGCCATGGCTGGCCAGCCCGCCTTCCCAAATTTTTAATATATCCAACGGGTGACTGAGATAATAGGCGGGATCATAGAACACACAATGCACCACGCGCGCGCCGACGACGGTGCCTACCATCAAATAGGTGAGCAAACGATCGACATCCATCTGCGTGCGTTGTTCGCGCTTGAGCATGTCGAGGAACAGGTAATAGCCGATAATAAACCCGCTGGCGAATAAAATGCCGTACCAATGCACTGCGAGGGGGCCGAGTTTGAGTGCGATAGGGTCTACGTTCCAGACCAACAGTGCGGGTGGGATCACGATGCGCTTTCCAATCTACGGCATGGGAATAGCTGCCATTAAAGACCAGTGAGCGCACGCTGTCAACCAAGAATTGGCGCGGCGCAGGCCCAAAATTCAAAGATTTCTGTTATGCTTATTCGACTGCAATTAGGGTCTGATCAGGCATGAAATACCACGATTTACGCGATTTCCTCCAAGGTTTGGAACAACGCGGGGAACTGAAACGGGTGTCCGTTGAGGTCGATCCAAGACTGGAAATGACGGAGATTTGCGACCGCGTGTTGCGTAAGGGCGGGCCCGCACTATTGTTTGAACGCCCTAAAGGACATACGACGCCGGTGTTGGGTAATCTGTTCGGAACACCGCTGCGTGTGGCCTTGGGCATGGGGGAAGAAAATGTCAGCGCGTTGCGCGAAATCGGCAAATTATTGGCCTTTTTGAAGGAACCGGAGCCGCCGAAGGGGCTCAAGGACGCGTGGGACAAACTCCCGGTCTACAAACAAGTGATCAACATGGCGCCCAAAGAGATTTCACGCGCGCCGTGCCAGCAAAATGTCATACACACCGACGATGTTGATTTGGCACGTCTACCGATCCAAACCTGTTGGCCGGAAGATGCCGGGCCGCTGATTACGTGGGCCTTGGTCATCACCAAAGGGCCGCTTAAAGAACGGCAAAATATCGGGATTTATCGCCAACAAGTGATCGCGCGCAACAAGGTGATTATGCGCTGGTTGTCGCATCGCGGCGGCGCATTGGATTTCCGCGATTGGAAACTCGCACACCCCGGCAAGCCGTTTCCCGTCAGTGTCGCATTGGGGGCTGACCCCGCCACTATCCTCGCGGCGGTCACGCCGGTGCCGGACAGTCTCTCCGAGTTTGCGTTCGCCGGGTTGCTGCGTGGCGCGCGTACCGAGGTCGTAAAATGTCAGACCAATGATCTCGTCGTACCCGCGTCGGCGGAGATCGTGTTGGAAGGTTATATTGATCCCAACGAGACCGCGCCCGAAGGGCCGTTCGGTGATCACACCGGTTATTATAATGAGGTCGACACCTTCCCGGTGTTTACGATCACACGTATTACGCAACGCGATAATCCGATTTATCACAGTACCTATACCGGGCGTCCGCCCGATGAACCCGCCGTGCTGGGTGTCGCATTGAACGAAGTGTTTGTGCCGTTGATCCAAAAACAATATCCGGAGATTATCGATTTTTATTTACCGCCGGAGGGTTGTTCTTACCGCATGGCGGTGGTCAGCATACGCAAACAATATCCCGGCCATGCAAAGCGCGTGATGATGGGTGTGTGGTCGTTCTTGCGCCAATTTATGTATACCAAATTTGTCATCGTGACCGATGATGATATCGATGTGCGCAATTGGAAGGACGTGATCTGGGCGATGACCACGCGCATGGATCCGATGCGCGACACGGTGATGATAGAT
>JAOUGF010000166.1 GCA_029857925.1 Gammaproteobacteria bacterium | reverse complement strand
ATCTTTACTGCGCGCTAGTGCGTCGATAAGGTTTTGTGCAGATTTTTCCCCCATACGTTCAAGTCCCGCGAGTTGGGATGCTGAAAGTGTATAAAGATCCGCGACATCGTTAATCAGGCCCTTTTCCACGAGTTGATCGACCAACTTGTCACCGAGGCCTTCGATGTCCATCGCGCGCCGACTGGCAAAATGTTTGATCGCCTCTTTGCGTTGCGCGGCACACGATAAGCCCCCCGTACAACGCGTAATCGCCTCGCCTTCCGGTTTAACGACATCCGATTTACACACCGGACACTGGGTAGGCATGATAAATTTCTTCGCATCTGCGGGGCGTTTTGCGAGCACCACACCCACCACCTCGGGTATCACATCTCCCGCGCGCCGCACGATAACGGTGTCGCCCTCGCGCACATCCTTGCGTGCGACTTCATCTTCGTTGTGCAATGTCGCATTCGTCACCGTAACACCGCCTACTGAGACGGGCTCCAGACGTGCCACCGGTGTGAGCGCGCCTGTGCGACCCACTTGTATCTCGATAGATCTCACGACCGTCATTTCTTCTTGCGGCGGGAATTTATGCGCGACGGCCCAACGCGGCGCCTTCGCGACAAAGCCCATTTGGCGTTGAAAATCCAAACTGTTTACCTTGTACACGACGCCATCGATATCGAACGCCAAACCGGCGCGACGTTTTCCAAGTTGGTTATAGTACTGGATGCAACCCTCCGCACCGGAAACAACATGCACCTCGTTGCTGACGCGACAACCCCAAGTGCGCAACTGGTCTAACATGTCCTTATGCCGTGTAAATTGGGGGCCGCCTTCCATTTGGCCTATACCATACGCATAAAACGCCAAAGGGCGGGTCGCCGTGATACGCGCATCCAATTGGCGCAGACTTCCGGCCGCCGCATTGCGTGGATTGGCGAATTCTTTTTCCCCTGATTCACGTTGACGCTGGTTCAACGCCTCAAATCCTTTTTTAGGCATGTACACTTCGCCGCGCACCTCCAAGATTCGAGGGAAGTCGCCTCCCATTAAGGTCAACGGTATACTATGCAACGTACGCACATTTTGCGTTACATCCTCGCCATGTTCACCGTCGCCGCGCGTCGCCCCCCTTACCAATCGGCCATGTTCATAAAGCAAACTCATCGCGAGACCGTCGAGTTTTGGTTCCGCAACATACTCAACGATTTCTATCCCTAGTTTTTCTCTCACCCGCGCGTCAAATGCGACCACCTCTGCATCTGAGTAGGCATTGGAAAGCGAGAGCATCGGCACCAAATGCGTGACTTCTGCAAATTCCGGCAACGGCGTCGCACCGACGCGTTGGGTAGGTGAATCGGGGGTGATTAACTCGGGGAATTGCGCTTCCAATGCCTCCAATTCGCGCATCAAACGATCGTAAGCGGCATCCGGAATTTCCGGATCGTCGAGGACATAGTAACGATAATTATGATAATTGATCTGCGTACGCAGCTCAGTGACCTGTGCGGTTATCGGTGTAGGTACGTTAGGCATCGCGAAAACCGTTAGACAGCCACCAATTTAACCGCTTCTTCCACATCCACCGTGACTAACCGTGATACGCCAGGTTCATGCATGGTGACGCCATTGAGCTGTTCCGCGATTTCCATCGTCGCCTTA
This sequence comes from Gammaproteobacteria bacterium, assembly GCA_029857925.1. Taxonomy (GTDB): domain Bacteria; phylum Pseudomonadota; class Gammaproteobacteria; order S012-40; family S012-40; genus CAKKRP01. Next base: position 4,122 of record JAOUGF010000166.1, on the reverse strand, counting down.
TTATGGGTGATAAATATGAACTGCACGCGCGCGGACATTTCTTTGACAAGGCTGCAAAAACGCCCGACGTTCGCTTCATCCAACGGGGCATCGACTTCGTCCAGCATACAAAACGGCGCGGGATTGAGTTCGAAGATGGAAAACACCATCGCCACCGCCGTCAACGCCTTTTCGCCGCCGGACAACAAATGAATATTTGATATGCGCTTACCCGGCGGGCGCGCCAAGATACTGATACCCGTATCCAACAAATCATCGCCGGTCATTTCCAGATAGGCCTCTCCCCCGCCGAACAATCGGGGAAACATACGTTTCATTCCGTCGTTGACCTTATTGAAGGTTTCTTGAAATCTCTCTTTGGTTTCGCGATCAATTTTGCGTATCGCGTTTTCCAATGTGGTTAAGGCCTCGGTGAGGTCTGTATATTGCGCATCAAGATAGGTCTTACGTTGCTGTTGTTCCGCGAACTCATCAATGGCAGCCAGATTGACCGGCCCCAGGCGTTGAATTTTTTGCGCGGCTTGTTCGACTAGCGTTTGCCACTGCTCTTCGCTCGCGTCTTCAGGCAGGGTCTCAAATAACGCGTGCAATTGGTGACCGGCCGAATGTAATTGTTCTTGCACGGTCTCCCGACGTACGCTCAGTTCCTGTAACCCCATACGCAGACGTTCCAGGCGTTCACGCGATTGTTGAACGTGTTGTTCAGCCTGGTTGCGTTTTTCAAACAACCCCCTCAATTCATGATCCAGGGATTCCACCTGACGACGCGCCTCGGCCAATTGGTGCTCGACGTCGACGCGTGTTTGCAAAAATGTCGTCAAATCCAGTTTAAACTGTTCCAACGGCATTTCCGCCGCAATCAACATCTCGCGTAGTTCCTCGCGCCTATGCCCTAATCCTTGCAGCTGATTCTCAACGCGATTAAAATTGAGCTGCGTCGCCTTGAGATTGCTTTCCACGTTTTGCAACTGGATATTGAGCTGATGCAAACTGTCTTTGTCTTCGCGCGCCGTGCGGCGTGCGTTATCCAAGCGATCACGCGCCTCGTCGCGCCGACGGCTAAGCTCTTCACGTTGCGAATTATTGGTATGCATCGCATCTATCGCCTGGTCCAGGCGTTGACGCGCGATCAAGATATCCTGTTCAGCGGCCCGGATGTGCGCTTGAATGTCTTCTATTTCTTTGTGTATCGCGCCGTTGCGCGCTTGCATTTGATCCAAGCGTGAGTGGCGGGCGGTAATCTGCGCACGCATTTCCGAGGCGCGGCGGTCCGCCGCGTTTACTGCGGTTTGCAGGGTTTCACGCTGCTCTTCTAATTCATGTAGACGCTGTTTCCCCTCCTCCAACTGGGCCTCAATCAGACTTGCGCGTTCTTGTGCAACGATCAGATCTGCTTCAAGTTCTTTTATCTCTTTTTCACGATGCAAAACGCCGCTTTTATCGTCGGTGCCGCGGTTGATACGCGCCCAGTCTTTGCCCAGCCATATACCTTCCGGCGTGACCAAGGATTCATGCGCCGCCAGTTGTGAGCGTTGTTGCACCGCGTCATCAATGCTATCGCAGATGTACACGCCGGCGAGCAGGCCTTCAAGTGACCAGGGCGATCTAATTTTAGATAACAAGGGTATTCGCGCGCCGGTAGTGATTGCGAACGGTGTTGATCGCTGCCCGTCGATGAGATTGACGACGCCTTGCTGCAATTCATGTATATTCGCGAGGGCGTCCTGCACATTGTCTGCGCATACGGCTTCCAGGTCACTCCCCATGACCGCCTCGATTGCGCGTTCCCAACCCGCATCCACCTGCAGGGTTTCAGCGAGGCGTTTCGCGTCACGCAGTCCGCGCGCGCGTAACCACTCATTTATATTGTGTTGACGTCGTCCTAACGCGGCCTGTTGCAACGCCTCCAACGAGGCCAGCCGCCCCTTTTTTGTTTGCAACTGACTGCGCGTACGGTCCAACTCCGACGTGGAGGCCGCGTTGTGTTGCCGCTGTTCACCGATGGCGCTTAGGCATTGTCGCAATTCCGCATGCTGCGTGTCGCTGACCGACGTATGTTGCACCAGCGCGTCTTCCAACGATTGGATTTCGGCGGTTAATGTGGCCGTTTGTATCGATGCCAATTCTTCTTGCAAACGCGCTTGGCGTTGATCCAGCAACAGCGTTTGCTTTTCCAATTGTTGGATGCGCGTGCGTTCGACATCTGCCAAACGCGCGGGCTCACCTGCCTGGGCGCTAAACTGATCCCATTCCTGTTGCCAGGATTGCATGGTTTCTTCCGCTTCCGCGAGCGCCGCTTGTGAAATATGTTCGCGTTCACGCAATTGGGCGACCTGTGGTTCGGTCGCGTCTTTTTGCGCCTGCAGTTCGCTCAGGCGCTGGGTATCCGCATGCAAATGGACATGCGCCTCTTCCCATTGCCGATCTGCTTGGGCGATATCGAGTTCCAACTGACGTCTGCGCTCTTTGATATGTTGGATCGCTTGTTCTTTGGCCGCGATATCCGCACCGACCGCGTAGTAACGCCCCTGTACCACATTAAAAACGTCGGTCGCGTCTATCTGCCCTTCGCGTTGTTTCTCGATGCCGGTTTCCAGCGCGCGTTGGGTTGCGATATCCGCCTCTAACGCCGTTTCCTGCGCGCGCACTTCAACGTCAATTTCACCGACACGCGCATCCAGTTGGCGCCAATGCAATGCCTGCAATTGGCCGCGTAAGCTACGTTCTTCCTGCATTAATTCTTTATAACGTTCCGCCGTCTTGGCCTGACGCTGCAAACGATCCAGTTGTTTCCCCATTTCTTCGCGCAGGTCATTTAGGCGATTGAGGTTTTCTTGAGTGTTTTTCATCCGCGTTTCGGTTTCGCGGCGACGTTCTTTATATTTAGAGATACCCGCGGCCTCTTCTATTACCTGGCGTAACTCTTCCGGTTTGGCTTCAATCAAGCGTGAGATCATACCCTGTTCGATGATCGCGTAGGAACGTGGCCCCAGCCCCGTGCCCAAAAAAATTTCAACGATATCCCGTCTCCGACACCGTGCGCCGTTTAAGTAGTAGTTCGATTGGCCATCGCGCGAGACCAGTCGCTTGACGGAAATTTCATTGTAGGCGCCGTATTTGCCGCCCAACGCGCTGTCCTGGTTGTCGAAGATCAATTCAATGGACGCCTGCCCCACCGGCTTGCGCGCCGACGAGCCGTTAAAGATCACGTCCGCCATCGATTCACCGCGCAGGTGTTTGGCGGAGGACTCCCCCATCACCCAACGTACCGCGTCTATGACATTGGATTTGCCGCTACCATTCGGGCCGACGACCCCGACCAGGTTACTTTTGAAAAATACCGTCGTCGGGTCTACAAAAGATTTGAACCCTGCAAGCTTGATCTTGCTTAAACGCATAGCGGCGATCCTATATCCTTCCGTCTCATTGGGCTGTCGGCCCCGTGACGATTGAGTTAAAATTGGACACGTAAACTACCATAGCGAGCGCGTAATGCCTACCCAACCGACTAAAGATTTAGAGACCTTTCCTAACCCCGGTCCGACCAGGGACTATACCATTCGTATTCGTATTCCCGAGTTCACGTGCCTGTGTCCTAAGACCGGTCAACCTGACTTCGCGATCTTGCATTTGGAATATATACCCGACCAAACCTGTGTAGAGCTTAAGTCCTTAAAGCTCTATGTCTGGGCATTCCGCGATGAGGGCGCCTTTCACGAGGCCATCACCAACCGCATCTTGGACGATCTGGTGGCCGCTACCCAACCGCGCTTTATGCGCCTGACGGCGGAGTTCAACGTGCGTGGTGGCATCTATACGACCGTGGTCGCGGAATACCGTCAGCCCAATTGGGCCGCACCCACCCTCGTACAACTCCCGTAAATTGAACCTGTTCCTCGGCATAGACCTCGGTACCAGTGGTTGCCGCGTGATCGCGATCAACCGCCACGAGGTGGTGGTCGCAATGGCAACGGCATCTCTCGCGTTGCCGTTGTCCATGGACGGCCACACGACTCAAGAACCACGTTTGTGGTGGAGCGCCCTACGCGAGGCGATGGGGCAGCTTGCCGGGCGCGTCGACCTAAAACACATTGTAGCATTGAGCGTAAACGGCACCTCAAG
>JAOUGF010000165.1 GCA_029857925.1 Gammaproteobacteria bacterium | reverse complement strand
TATCGGCGTGACTACGCCGACGATGTGCCTGCATGCGTTATTGCGGACAGCCGTTAGTTAGCGTCGGGTTTTGACCGATAGTACCGCACAACGGTTGCATCGTCGGGAAGCCTAACGTGCCGGTGCTATCCGGCAGCGCATTCACCAGTCCGATGCGATTCAATGGCAGTGCGCTCGCGGTCACGGTGCCACCGAGGTGCGCGAGGTATTTTTCGATGATGACGGTCAAGTCGATCGGCGCACCTAACAGCGTGGGTTTATTGGCAGCATCCATTTTCACAGCGCCAAAGTCGTTGCGTTCAAACAACGGATTGCCGTTTGCGTCCAATGCGGCGCTGCCGTCTTCGAGCACGTTCACGGGCAATAAATACGCCGAATTGGCATCGCCGACGGTGGTATTCAGGCCCATCGGATAGCAATTATTGCAGTTGTTGATCGTGTTGGGGCTTTGCATATACCAGTAACCCGCCACTGTAAATAAAGGCGCCTTGAAGTGCTGATTGACCGTGAAGGCGGTGTCGGGTTGGTTAGGCGTGCCGCGCAAATATTGCCAGCCATCCGGATTCAACAAATACGGCGTGTAGCCGCAGGTGTTGTTGACGTAGCTCCCACTGACCAAATTACACGCCGTCGTTGCATCGGTGGCGGCGGCATCACTACGCGTATTGTTGGTGTAGCCCGATATTGCAGGATTGAATGCCTTGACCTGACCGTTGGTGTAGTTGGCCTTCCAGCTGCCCACGTAGGAACCATCGCTGGCGGTGGTGATCGTCGTCGAATAACGGGTGGTGGTATCCGCAACGTTACATGCGCGCGACGCAATTTCTGCGGGCGGCAGGTCTTTACACAGCATGGTCACTGTTAACGAGCGCGCGCGTGAGGTGTCGGACGGCGGCGTTGCAGTGAGGGTGTTGGCGCCTAAATCTATGCCCGAACCTGCGGCACCGTTGGCCTTGATTTGCTGCCAACTGGGAGTGAAGTAAGGATCGAAATTCATATGAAAGCCGTCGGCGCTATACGCAAACAACCAACCACCGCCCCAACCCAGGGAATTCCCAGCTGCGCCTAACGCCGTTAATCCCGCACCTGGCGATTGCCCTGCCTTTAAGCCACCGGGGGCGTAGACCGCGTTGTTATAATTCGGGCGTGGCGTGATTACGCCGCTCGGGCGGCTGCTAAAGACGGCCAGCGAAGAGTTATCAACTTGGTTGCGCAATTGGTTCGCGGAGATGCGGCTGGCCTTGCCGACGCGTGGGCCGATAGGCACAAAGTGGAACAGGTCGTTGCGCGTGATCGGGCCAGGTGCGACGTGCGTGCCGTAACGGAAGCCACGCACCGTCGCCAGGTCTGACTTCGCCCACCAACGTATCGCATCGGCGATGAAGTCGTGTGAACTGCCTTCAATCGCAGCGGCCATATTTTCAGACGAATAATTACTGCGGTGTAACGCGACATCGGTGTTGCCAACGACCTCACTCAACGGGCCATTCAAACACGTCGATTGTGTGAACGAATTCCAATACGGGCTATTCGCATTACAAGGAATCGTCGCGTCGAAACCTTCGTTAAATGGCGCGCGCACCTGCGCGACTTTATTCGCAACGGCGACATCTTCGACGATGCGGTCATCAATGCGGTGCGGGACATGCGCCATCTTGGTGACGACACCGGCGTTCACCGTCAAAGTAATTTCGCCGATCAGCGCACCGTCTTGCCCGGATTCGATGATCCAGGTCTTGTTGCCGACAGCGTCGATGACCTCGATCGGTTGCAGCACTTCTTCGTGCATGTCTGCATTTAAGATCACGTCTATGTGTTGCTCAGGTTTGACGATCTTATTTTTGATCAACTGGATGTTGCGGCCAATTTCAATTTCCGCCAACATCACCACCACGTCCACGCCTTCCTTCGTGCGCAGGTGTTCCGCGAACAACGGTGCCTCAACCGAGCAATCGGTAAATTCCAGACCGGTGGTCACCCATTTACCGACGACCTGTGGCCCACGGCTGGTGGTGCAACCCAAAAGCCCGATCTTCACGCCGTTGACGATCCTGACCGCATACGGCGGCAACACGCGTTGGCCGTTTTTTGTGTACCACTGCGCATAGGCGTCATATTCCGCCTGCGAGACATTGGTGTCTTGCGCGGTGCCCACTGCGCCGGGGTCTTTAGGCGCGCTCGGATTGGCGCTGGAGATGTAGAGATTGGACACGATTCCGCCCCAACGCGTACCAAATGGCGGCGCCACAACGCGGCCTTCGGTTTGTTCGGGCAGTGTCGGCAGGTTTGGGTTCAATTGTGTCGCAAACAATTCTTTGAACCGTTCCGGACCATACACAAAGTCCCAGTTGCCGGGTGTATAGCCATCTATGCCCAACATATCAACAACATCGACGATGGCTTGGCCGCGCGTATATAACGCCTCACCGGACCCTTGGATGGTATCGCCGGTATGCAACACCAAGGTGTTACCCGCGCCGCCTTTACCGGCCTGTATGTTTTTGATTTCCGCCGCGATGCGCGCCAAACCGCCGATCATCTGGCCGGGATAATCCGCGTTGCTGCGCAAGTTCGGACGAGGGGTCAGGTGGCCGTGAAAATCACCCGTGTGTATAAGTGTGATTTGGCTATCGGCGTAGGCCGCCGTCGCCAATGCCGCGCTCAGCATGCCGCCAAGCAATAATGTATTGCGTAATTGCATCGATACTCTCCTGGTCATTAACGTTTTTTCAGACACGCGCAACCCTGCGTTGCCGACGGGATAGTCTTGCTCCGTCAGTCATTTACGAGGTACACGGAAAATAAACGCGAACGCATCCAATGATTAGTTATTGATTGGCATAGATTAATACAAACAAAATTACTTATTATTGTATTGTGCCCACCCGTATCCTCCTTATATGCGTTATTTTCGCGCTCATTTTAAGCAGAAAACGCATTAGGCCGCAATTGGATGACAGCATAAATAAATATTATTCAACCTTTCAATATGTGCTTATATGCTGGTTTTGGGTGGTGAAATGTACTTGAATTATGCAGTGCTTAAAATGGCACACGCGATATATGTGGAAAAATGCGCACGTTGTTTGGTGCGCCCAAATACCGACGATCATCCGGGGTATACTTACACTTGCGGCTGCTACACGTGTGTTCACACGCTTCGCTTTAGTAAGTCTTTTTGCTTTATACCCTGGAAATTTATTAAAATGTCGGTTTCCGCACCACATTCCCGCGTCGGATGGCGCGCCTAGGACATAACGAATGAAATTGAGTGTCGTCATTCTGGCCGCTGGCCAAGGTACCCGTATGCGTTCCCAGATGCCTAAGGTATTGCATCCCTTGGCCGGGCGTCCCTTATTAGAGCACGTGATCGCCACCGCGCAGCGCCTACAACCCTACCAAGTGCATGTCGTCTATGGCCACGGTGGTGACCAAGTGTTACGCACCCTCCAACACTGCGCGGTGCAATGGGTCGAACAGCGTGAACGTCTAGGCACCGGGCACGCGGTTGCACAGGCGATGCCCAACGTTGCGGATGATGAATGGGTGTTGGTGCTGTACGGTGATGTGCCGCTGATTACCGAGGCGACGTTGCGCGCGTTGGTTGAACGGGCGACCGCCAGCCCTGACGCCAGCCTAGGCCTGCTGACGGCGATCCTCGATCAACCTAAAGGCTATGGCCGCATCGTGCGCGATGCACACGACCAGGTCACAAGCATCGTCGAAGAAAAGGACGCCACCGCCGAACAGAAACGCATACGCGAGGTTAACACCGGCGTGATCGTGGCCCCGGCATTGCAATTACGTCGTTGGTTGTCCGCGCTGCAAAACAATAATGCACAGGGCGAATATTATCTCACCGATGTGATCGCAAAGGCGGTTGACGATAATATCCCCGTACACACGGTATATCCCGCCGATGAGGCGGAATTCCTAGGCGTGAATGATAAAATGCAGCTGGCGGAATTAGAGCGCCAATATCAACGCCAACAGGCGGATTTTCTGATGAGCCAAGGTGTGACCTTGAGTGACCCGGATCGCTTTGATGTGCGCGGTGAGTTGTATGTCGGCAGGGATGTGGTGATCGATATCAACTGCGTGTTTGAGGGTAAGGTTTCGTTGGGCGACAACGTGACTATCGGCCCGTTTTGCGTCGTGCGCGACAGCGTGATCGCGCATGGTACACAGATAAAATCGCATTGCGTCATCGAGGAGACGCACGTCGGTGAACATAATATAATTGGTCCTTTTGCCCGTCTAAGGCCCGGTACGGTACTCGCGAACGAAGTGCATGTAGGTAATTTTGTAGAATTGAAAAAGGCGGTGGTCGATCAAGGCAGTAAGATTAACCATTTGAGTTATATCGGTGACGCCACGATAGGTAAACGTGTAAATGTGGGTGCAGGCACTATCACCTGCAACTATGATGGCGCGAACAAGCACCAGACGGTGATCGGTGATGACGCCTTTATCGGTTCTAACAGCCAATTGGTGGCGCCGGTGACGGTGGGTGCGGGCGCGACGATAGGCGCCGGGTCCACGATCAGTCGTGACGCACCGGAAGGTCAGTTGACATTAAGTCGAATGCCACAAAAATCCATCGCAGGATGGAAACGGCCGAGTAAAAAATCTCAATAAATGACGCGCAAAAAAGCGCAAAGGACAATCTATGTGTGGAATCGTTGGAGCCGTCGCCGCGCGTGACGTAGTGCCCATTTTAGTGGAAGGTTTGCGCCGCTTGGAATATCGCGGTTATGATTCAGCGGGTTTGGTTGTCGTCAATTCCGCCAGCGCCTTGGATCGCGTGCGTCGCAAAGGCAAGGTGGAAGAATTGGCGATAGGTGTGCGCGAATCTAACACGCAAGGACAAACGGGAATCGCTCACACCCGTTGGGCTACTCACGGCCGTCCCAGCGAGGAAAACGCCCACCCGCACATTTGTCGCAAAAAAGTTGCCGTGGTGCATAACGGTATTATCGAAAACCATGAAGAATTGCGCCGCGAGCAAATCGCAGCGGGTTTTGAATTTACGTCGCAGACCGATACCGAAGTGATCGTACATCAGGTCTATCATTACCTTGAACTCGGTAAAGATCTGCTCACTGCCGTGCAATCCACGGTGCGCGATTTGGTCGGCGCCTATGCCATAGGTGTGATCAATAAATCCGAACCCGGCCGCTTGGTGGTCGCGCGTCGCGGCAGCCCGTTGATTGTCGGCATAGGCATCGGTGAAAATTTTATCGCGTCCGATGTCGCGGCCTTGTTGCCGGTCACCAATCGCTTTATCTTTTTAGAAGACGGCGACGTGGTCGATATTTCACGCGAACAAGTCGCCATTTTTGACGCCGACGGCCGACGCGTGGAACGCCCGATCAAGACCTCGACGCTCACCGCCGATGCCGCCGAACGCGGCGAATATCGCCACTACATGTTGAAAGAAATCTTCGAGCAGACGCGCGCGGTGTCCGATACCGTCGAAGGGCGTATCAGCACCGAACGCCTGTTGGAGGAATCCTTCGGCCCTGAGGCGACAAAAGTGTTCAAGGATGCGGAAGGCGTACACATCATTGCGTGCGGCACCAGTTATCACGCCGGTATGATAGGCCGCTATTGGATGGAATCGGTCGCCGGTATTCCGTGCAATGTCGAAATCGCCAGTGAATTCCGTTATCGCAATCCGGTGGCGCGCAAAAATCAGTTGGTGCTCACGTTGTCGCAATCGGGCGAAACCGCAGATACCTTGGCCGGGTTACAAGAGGCCAAGCGTCTAGGATATGGGCGGAGTTTATCGATCTGCAACGTGCCGGAGAGCTCG
>JAOUGF010000316.1 GCA_029857925.1 Gammaproteobacteria bacterium | reverse complement strand
TATCTGTTAAAGATCACTGCTGAGATTCGTGCCCAGCAAGGGGTGAGAATTCTAACCGATTCCGCTTACGTGTCAAGCACTTTTCGCTCATCTGTCACACTTCGTCACTCTTCAATTCTTCTCTTCGTCACCGCGTTGTAACCGGCTTCGAAGAGGGGCGAATTATACGTACTTAATTCGCTTCGTCAACCACTTTCTTTCTGCCTTCGTCGCCGTTGCGTTGTGCCTAGCGCCGAAGGAGTTGCGCATTATACGGACGCTTTCTGCGGCGTCAACAAGAACTTGCAATTATTTTCTGGTGAATTCAAAAAACTCAAGAATTTCTTAGTGTTAGCCGCGCGAAACGGCGCTTGCCCACTTGTACTATGTAAGGGCCGCCGGGGAGCACGCGCAGATTTTTGTCCGCGACGCGTTCGCCGTCGATGCGTACCGCGCCCTGCTGTATCATGCGTATCGCGTCCGACGTGCCGGGGGTGAGCCCGGCGTCACGCAGCACTTGGGGAAGCGGGGCGCCATCTATGGGTACGACCAACGCGATCTCAGGCATGTCGTCTGGCATTTCACCCCGCTGGAAGCGGGAGGTGAATTGTTCGTGTGCGACACGCGCGGCCTCAGCGCCGTGAAAGCGACCGACCAACTCTTCCGCCAGGCGTATTTTGATATCACGTGGGTTGGCGCCGCTGGCGACCTCCCCCTGCCACGCCGCGATCTCCGCTGCAGGCCTGAAGCTTAATAGTTCAAGATAACGCCACATCAGCGTGTCGGAGATCGACATCAGTTTGCCGAACATGTCTCCCGGCGGATCGTTTATCGCAATATAGTTGCCTAGCGACTTGGACATTTTTTGTGTGCCGTCCAACCCCTCCAGGATGGGCAGTGTCATGATGACCTGCGGTTCTTGGCCGTAGTGACGCTGTAATTCCCTGCCAACTAAAAGGTTAAATTTCTGGTCCGTCCCCCCCAGTTCCACATCCGCCTTCATCATTACCGAATCATAGCCCTGAATGAGCGGGTACAAAAATTCATGCACCGCAATCGGTTGCCCGCCTTGATAGCGCTTATGAAAGTCATCGCGCTCCAGCATGCGTGCGACGGTGTGCTTGGCCGCCAATTGGATCAGCGCCGCCGCATTCATCTCGCCCATCCAGCTGGAGTTGAACATCACCAGCGTGCGTTCGGGATCTAACACTTTGAATATCTGTTGCTCATAAGTACGAGCATTATCAATGACTTGATCGCGCGTCAACGGCGGCCGCGTGGCGCTTTTGCCGGTAGGGTCACCGATCATGCCGGTAAAATCACCTATTAAAAACATGACTTCATGCCCTAGTTCCTGGAACAGGCGCATCTTGTTCAGTAATACCGTATGCCCGAGATGGAGGTCGGGGGCCGTAGGGTCAAACCCCGCTTTAATGCGCAGGCGACGACCGCTTTCCAACTTTTTAAGCAGGTCTTGTTCGATGAGAACCTCTTCCGTGCCACGGCACAGTTGGGCCAAGGCCTCGGCAGGGGTGGCACGATGCAACACAGATGTCACGATTTTAAACTCCAGATTGTGCTCATATTCTTGCCATAGAACGCGCATTCTCACTCAAGCCGGGTAATCCCGATGCCGCCATTATATGTGGCATTAACCCCGGTCTAACGGGTAGGAATGGGGAAAACCGAAAATTTCGGCACTCTTGAGGAGACTACACGCTCATGGCAACCAACGTTTTGGTCGTCGATGATTCTAGCACATCACGTAAAATGCTGATGAAGGCCCTGCCCAGCCAATGGGACATCTCTGTGACACAGGCCGCGAATGGCCAGGAAGCGTTGGACCTCTACCGCACGGGCAAGGTGGATGTCATGTTTCTGGATCTTACGATGCCTGTCATGGACGGCTTTCAGTTGTTGGAGCATCTTCAAAAAGAAGGACTCAATTGTATTGTATTTGTAGTGTCGGCGGATGTGCAGCCATTGGCGATAGAGCGCGCCAAAAAGTTGGGCGCGGCGGAATTTATCCCCAAACCCGTGACCAGCGACAAAATCATTGAATTGCTCGGTCGCTTTGGTTTGCAATGAGCATCACGTACACGACCTTAGAGGCGTTACAAGAAGAAGAGCGCGACGCGTTGCAAGAATTGATGAATCTTGCAACCGGCCGGGCTGGAGACGCCTTGGCGCGCGTATTAAAGACCTTCGTGCAATTATCCGTTCCACATGTACGCCTGGTGCCGGTTTATGCCGCCGACTCGGCAATCAAAGACGCAGTACAAATGCCCGGCGAATTTTCCGCAGCTCGCCAGTCATTTCATGGCGGAATTGACGGTGAAGCGATAGTCATTTTCGATGAACGAGGATGTCAAAATCTTTGGGATTTACTGGGCCATGAGACACCGCCCTCTGACAGTGCGACGCGCAATGAATTACTCATGGAGGTCGCCAATATCCTAGTAGGTGCGTTGGTATGCAGCCTTGGTGAACAACTAGGGGCGGAAGTTCAATTCACCGCACCTTCCTTTTTAGCACAGGGATCGGATCTGGGCGACCTGCTCGTCGCAAAAAATCTTGAATGGGCCTATTCACTTTTGATTAAAATCGCTTTCAGCGTTGAGGGTCGAGAATTTTATAGCAACGTTATCGTTATGTTTACAGAAGAAACCGTCACCAAATTGCGTGACTATGTACGTTCCCTCTTAGGCGATTGAGATGGCGGATAATCTGCAGCCGCCCGATTTGTTACAGATATTGATTAATCAGGTCAATGTCGGCCTAGTCACCGTGGATCGCGATTTCAAAGTGATGTTGTGGAATTCGTTCATGGAGAGTTACAGCCACAAACCCGCGGGCGCGGTGTTAGGCCAATGTCTGTTCGATTTATTCCCAGACTTGCCCCAAAAATGGCTGCAACAAAAATTTAATGAGATTGCCACCATCAAGAATTTTTTATTCACGTCATGGGAGCAAAGGCCTTATCTGTTTGAGTTTCCACATAACCGCCCGATCACCGGCGGCGTGGATTTTATGCGCCAAAATTGTACTTTTGTCCCGATCAAAGATAACCAAGGCGAAGTCCAGTCGGTATGCATCATTATTTATGACGTCACCGATGAGTACATCTATCATTCCATGCTTCAAGGCGCGATGCACACTCTAAAGGAGGTTAGCAATCGTGACGGCTTGACGGATGTCTTTAATCGCCGCTATTTCGAAGAAGCACTGCAACAGGAATTCGCACGCGCCAAACGCCATGCAGTCCCGCTCAGTCTCATTTTGATAGATTTAGACTTATTCAAAAAAATTAACGATACCTACGGTCATCCTGCGGGAGATCAGGTATTGCGCGCCAGCGCTGACGCAGTAAAAGAAGGTCTGCGCAAACCTGATATACTCGCGCGATATGGGGGCGAAGAATTTGCGATTATTCTGCCGCAAACGGACATTCGAGGGGCACAAATCGTTGCCGAACGCTTGCGCGCCAAAATCGCAGAATACCCGATAATATACGACACGCACACTATCCCCATCACTGCTAGCATAGGTGTCTGTGAATTCCACGCGACTATGCAGAAATATGAGACACTGTTGTTTAATGCCGACATCGCGCTCTATGCCTCTAAGGATCGCGGGCGCAACTGCGTTACAGTCTTTCATACTGACTTAAT
>JAOUGF010000597.1 GCA_029857925.1 Gammaproteobacteria bacterium | reverse complement strand
GGAACGACCGCGGCTAAAAGGTTTATTTTTCCTGCGATTCCACATACAATGCCAGATTCGGCAGCTGCGCGCTATGGCGTTGACGAGTGCTCGCCACTGTGCCTGTCATTTAGGCATACAGTTTGATTGGGAGGTGGGTATTGATCTCGTATACACACCAAACAACTAGTGGACTAACGTGATAAACGAAACGCAACGATCTACAAAAAAGCGCCCGACAAATCCCGCTCGCAAGGGGGCTCGTAGGCGCAAACACAAACCGCATTGGATACTCCAGTGGATCGTCGTGTCTGGCGTAGCGACAATGGCCGTCAGCTTGGCGTGGATGGCGTGGGCGACGAACCCCCCTTCACAAGAAATACCCGATGAATTTGTTAGGTTTAATTGGCAAAGCGTCGCACGCCTGCCCGATCCGATACCCGCCCCCAGCAAGCCCGTCAAGAAAGAGACAGAACGCCTGCTGGATACCGCGCAACTGCCCGACTGGCACCACGTGATGATTGAAAAAGGCGATACGCTGGCCGGCGTTTTTCAACGCCTGGAAATCCCTGCGCAGCAACTGCGCAAGGTCATGGATATCAGCCCAGAAACTAAAATTTTCAAACAGTTAGCCCCAGGCCAAAAACTCAGCATTAAGATCGCGCCCAATGGGACGGTAGATGAGCTGATCTATGTCGCAAACATACAGACCTCGGTGCATGTGCGACGCGAAAAGGCACGGCTCACATTGGCGACCTTGACCCGTGACTACCAAATTCACACCGCAGTCACGCGGGGTGAGATCCAAACCAGCCTCTTCGAGGCCGCACGTGACGCAGGCTTGTCTGAAAGCTTAGTGCTTGATATGGCAAATATTTTTGGTTGGGACATCGACTTTGCTCTCGATACGCGATTTGGTGACCGTTTTGCGGTGGTCTATGAAGAGCTGTGGCTAGACGGTCGCAAGGTAAAGACTGGCAATATATTGGCGGCGGAATTTGTCAGCCAAGGCGTCCCCTACCGGGCCGTGCGCTATTTAGATCAAAACGGCCTCCCGGAGTACTACACCCCCGAGGGCAAAAATCTGCGTAAGGCCTTTTTAAAGAGCCCCGTGGACTTCCACCGTATCAGTTCGCGCTTTGGGAATCGCTTTCATCCGTTGCTTAACCGTCTGCGCGCCCATCGTGGAGTGGATTATGCGGGTCCCGTGGGTACACCGGTCAAGGCCTCAGGCGATGGCGTCATCATTTATGAAGGTGCGATGAGTGGCTATGGTCGCACGGTGGTCTTAAAGCATGGCACAATCTATAGTACGCTTTATGGTCACATGTCGGCCTTTGCGCGCGGCCTACGTACCGGATCGCGCGTACGTCAAGGCCAGGTGATTGGCTATATCGGTCAGAGCGGTCTGGCGACTGGCCCTCATCTGCATTATGAATTCCGCGTCAACGGGGTGCATCGCAACCCCCTGACTATCAAGCCGCCTCCGGCAGAGCCCATCCAGACCAGCCTGAAACCAGCGTTTGATACGGTGGCGAGGTCCTTGCTCTCTCAATTGGACTTGGTCACGACGCGCGCGATTGCGACTTCTCAATAAACGCGATCCCGGCAGCAGTGCCGGGAATGGAAACCTCGATGCATAATCTTTATATTGGCCTGATGTCCGGCACCAGCATGGATGCCGTGGATGCCGCCGTGGTCGATTTTGCGGGGGAACAACCGCGTATCATCGCGTCCCTCGCGCGCCCTATCACTGAGGAGTTACGTAGCCTGTTGATGGGGCTATGCAGCCCGGGCAATGATGAAATCGCACGGGTTTATGCGGCGGACTATCACGTAGGCGAATGGTTTGCGGATGCCACGCTGGCATTGTTGAAAAGCGCCGATTTGCGCGCACGCGACGTACGCGCCATCGGCAGCCATGGTCAAACGGTGCGTCATGATCCGCGCGCACCCCACCCTTACAGCCTGCAAATTGGCAATCCCTATGTGTTGCGTGAGCGCACGGGCATCACTGTCGTATCCGATTTTCGTCGCGCCGACATGGCGGCCGGCGGGCAGGGGGCACCCTTAGTACCCGGTTTTCATCACGCGATCTTTGCCCACCTGAATCACACCCGCGTCATCGTGAATATCGGCGGCATGGCCAATATCACGGTGCTGGTGCCGGGTGCGCCCGTAATAGGCTT
>JAOUGF010000164.1 GCA_029857925.1 Gammaproteobacteria bacterium | reverse complement strand
CGCAGCGATGTACGCGCCGAGAGCGCCTATAACGCGGAGTTGCCGGGCGTCATCGACGCATTGCGCACGCAAGGCTTGCTGAGCGTCTCCGAGGGCGCGCAATGCGTGTTCCTCGACGAATTCGTCGGTAAAGACGGCGCGCCGTTGCCCGCGATCGTACAAAAATCGGATGGCGGATACCTATACGCGACCACCGACCTGGCGGCGGTACGCTACCGCACCCAGACGCTTGCCGCGCAGCGCATCCTCTATTTCGTCGATGCGCGCCAAAAT
Organism: Gammaproteobacteria bacterium; assembly: GCA_029857925.1. GTDB lineage: Bacteria > Pseudomonadota > Gammaproteobacteria > S012-40 > S012-40 > CAKKRP01. The sequence continues at coordinate 5,573 of JAOUGF010000164.1, read as the reverse complement.
TTACACCTCAAACAGGTGTTCGCGATCGCGCGGCGCGCGGGGTTTGCGCCTGCGGAGTGCGCGATGGAACACCTGCCGTTCGGGACGATGATGGGCGAAGACGGCAAGCCGTTTAAAACGCGCAGCGGCGGCACCGTCAAGTTGGTGGATTTGTTGGACGAGGCCGAACAGCGCGCCTATGTCACCGTGCGTGAAAAAAATCCCGATTTGAGTGAGGGCGAGTGGCGTGCGATCGCGCGCAGCGTGGGTGTGGCGGCGGTCAAATACGCGGATCTCTCCAAAAACCGTATCCATGACTATATTTTTAATTGGGATCAGATCCTCGCGTTGGAAGGCAACACCGCGCCGTATTTGCTGTACGCCTATACGCGTATCGCCAGCATCTTCCGCAAAGGTGAATTGGGTGACGCGCACCTGACCGGGCGTATTGATCTGCAGCACCCGACAGAACGCGCGCTCGCACTGTTATTACTGCGCTTTAGCGAAACGGTGGAGGCGGTCGGCGCGGAGTGTTTTCCGAATCTGCTGTGTAATTATGTGTATGAATTGTCCGGAGCGTTTATGCAGTTTTATGAGGCCTGCCCGGTGTTGAAGGCCGACGACGCGATACGCGGTAGCCGCTTGCTATTATGCCACCACACCGCCGCAGTGTTGCGCCGTGGTTTGGAATTGTTGGGCATAGAGGTGATCGAACAGATGTAATGCGTCGAATTTTTTGGCGCCAGACCGTATAATCGCGGGCCGTTCCAACATCGACGCCCGAGGCCCGCGATGCCCACCACACTCTTAGCCATTGCCCACCTGCTGCGCGACTGCGCGCGCGCCGAAATCGTACCGCGTTTTCAACGTGTGACCGCCGTTGCGAAGGCGGATGGCAGCTGGCTCACCGACGCCGACACCGGCATGCAACAGGCCGTCGCGCAACGCTTGGCGCGGGATTTTCCACACTATGGTTTTCTTGGCGAAGAGGCTGACGCCGCGACGCAACAGGCCTGTTTGGAGGATACCTCGCGCCCGTTTTGGGTGTTAGACCCGTTGGATGGCACCAGCAATTTCACGGCGGGCATCCCTTTTATCTCCACCTCGCTGGCATTAATCGAGCATGGCCGACCGGTATTGGGCGTGGTCTATGACCCACTACGTGATGAATGGTTTGGGGCGCAACAGGGACGGGGTGCCTGGTGCAACGGTGCGCAATTTTCTGCGCAAGCGCCACCCACCCCGCTGGCAAAGGGGATAGGCATCGTCGATTTTAAACGCCTGTCCGCCCCCCTCGCGACCCGTTTGGCGACCGCGCCGCCGTTTAGTTCACAACGCAGTTTCGGTTCTGTCGCGCTGGATTGGTGCTGGTTGGCCGCCGGGCGCGCCCACGTCTATCTGCATGGTGGGCAACGCCTATGGGATTACGCCGCCGGTTATTTGATCTTGCATGAGGCGGGCGGCCAAGCGTGTACGTTGTCCGGCGAGGATGTGTTTCAGCTTACGCTGCAACCACGTTCGGCACTGGCGGCGCCCACCGCGGACTTATTCCACACCTGGAAGACCTACGTGATGGCGGACTAACTGGCTAAAAAATACCCAAATTCCATAAAGGAAAGAAATGATTGATATAAAAATTTTATATAGGCGTTAAAATGCCTGATTGGGAGTAGGCCGCGTGCCTGCCTATAATACGCGTTCATCTATATCAGGAAATGCTTATGGTTGATCTTGCTAATAATGCTGCGGTTGAGTCCGGCAACATCGAAGTCAAAAACACCACGTGCTATATGTGCGCGTGTCGTTGCGGCATCCGCGTCACGCTGCGTGACGGCGTCGTGCGCTATATCCAAGGCAATCCTGACCACCCGTTGAACAAGGGCGTGCTGTGCGCCAAGGGTTCATCGGGCATTATGAAACAATATTCTCCGGCGCGCTTGACCAAGCCGTTGCGGCGCAAACCCGGTGCGGAGCGCGGCACCAATGCATTCGAAGAGATCTCCTGGGATGAGGCGTTTAAGACGATGGAAGAGCGTCTGCGCAAGATCCGCGAGACCGACCCCAAAAAATTCGCGTTGTTCACCGGGCGCGATCAAATGCAGGCGTTGACCGGCCTGTTTGCGCGCCAATTCGGCACACCGAACTATGCCGCGCACGGCGGTTTTTGTTCGGTGAACATGGCCGCCGGTATGATCTACACGATAGGCGGATCATTTTGGGAATTCGGCGGGCCGGATTTGGATCGTGCGCGCCTGTTTGTGATGATAGGCACGGCGGAAGATCATCACTCCAACCCGATGAAGATGGCGATCTCTAAATTCAAACGCGATGGTGGGCGATTTATCTCCATCAATCCGGTACGCACCGGGTATTCCGCGATCGCCGATGAATGGATACCGATCAAGCCCGGCACCGATGGCGCGTTATTATTGGCATTGATCCACGAGATCATCCAGACCGGCCTCTACGACCGTGATTTCTTGGTGCGTTATAGCAATGCCGCGCAGTTGATCAATGTCGATGAGGCCAGCGATGACTTCGGCATGTTCATACGCACCAGCGACGTGCCGCCGCCGAACGTGATCCATCCGCAAGATCAGCTGTGGTGGGACAGGCATTCCAACGCCGCCGTGCAAACCCATACCGAGGGTGCAGACCCCTATTTATTAGGTGATTTCGTGCTGGAGAATGGCACGCCGGTGAAGCCGTCGTTCCAATTATTGAGCGAACGCGTAGAAGAATACACGCCGGAATGGGCCGCCGCAATCACCGGCATCCCCGCCGCGACAATACGTCGCTTGGCGCATGAGATGGGTGTTATCGCACGCGACGAGACGATCGAATTACCGATCGCGTGGACCGATGCGTGGGGCAAAGAACACGCCGCCGTGACCGGCAACCCGGTCGCATTCCACGCAATGCGCGGCCTGGCCGCGCATTCCAACGGCTTTCATACGATACGCGCGTTGGGCATCTTGATGTCGTTGTTGGGCACCATCGACCGTCCAGGCGGATTCCGTCATAAGGCGCCGTTTCCGCGTCCTATCCCACCGTGTCCGAAGACGCCGAACGGCCCGCAAGACGTGCGCCCGAATGAGCCACTACACGGCATGCCGTTGGGTTGGCCGGCCGATCCCAATGACTTGTTTGTGGACGAGCACGGCGAGCCCATGCGTATCGACAAGGGTTTTTCGTGGGAACACCCGCTGTCGGTGCACGGCCTGATGCACAATGTGATCACCAACGCCTGGCGCGGTGATCCGTATCCGATCGACACCTTGCTGATCTTCATGGCCAATATGGCGTGGAATTCGACGATGAACACCGTGCAGGTGCGCGACATGCTGAATGACAAGCACGCAAATGGTGAATACAAGATCCCGTTCCTGATCGTGTGCGACGCCTTTCAATCGGAAATGGTATCGTTCGCCGATTTGGTGTTGCCGGATACCAGTTATTTGGAACGCCACGATGTGATGTCGATGTTGGACAGGCCGATCTCCGAGTTTGACGGTCCGGTCGATTCCGTGCGCATCCCGGTAGTGGCGCCGATGGGATTATGCAAACCGTTTCAAGAGGTGTTGGTGGAACTGGGCGGGCGTCTGCATCTGCCTGCGTTCACACAAAAAGACGGTACGCGCAAATTTAAAAATTACCCCGATTTTGTCGTTAATTACGAGACCGAGCCCGGTTCCGGCATCGGCTTTTTGGCCGGGTGGCGCGGCAAAAACGGCGATCAATTCATGAAGGGCGAGCCCAATCCCAAGCAATGGGACATGTATGAAAAAAATAACTGCGTCTTCCATTACGAATTGCCGAAATCGTATCAATACATGCGCAACTGGAACGCCGGTTATTTGGAATGGGCGCGTCATCATCGCCTGACGCGTTATGTGGATCCGATCAATATTCACATCTATTCCGAAGTTTTACAGAAATTCCGGTTGGCCGCGCAAGGCAAATATCCCGGCAAAAAGCCGCCATTGCGACTGCGCGAGCGCGTCGAAAAATATTTCGATCCGCTGCCGTTTTATTTCGAACCGCTGGAGGCGCAGTTGTCGGATAAGACCTTGTATCCGTTAAATGCGATCACGCAACGACCGATGGCGATGTACCATTCGTGGGATTCGCAAAACGCGTGGTTGCGGCAAATCCATGCGCACAATTATTTGTTTGTAAACCCCAAGACCGCACGCGCGGCGGGCATCGCCGACGACGATTGGATGTGGGTGGAATCCATGCACGGCAAGGTGCGCTGCATGTGCCGCTACTCCGAGGCGGTGGAGCCCGGCACGGTGTGGACGTGGAACGCGATCGGCAAGCAATCCGGCGCATGGAACCTCGAACCCGGCAGCAACGAGGCGCACAAGGGCTTTTTGCTGAATCATCTGATATCGGAAGAGCTCCCCGCGCACGCCGACGGCGCGCATCTCTCGAATTCCGATCCGGTGACCGGCCAGGCCGGTTGGTATGACGTGCAGGTGCGTATTTACAAGGCGGGTGCGGACGAAGAAAAGGTCACGTCGCCGCAATTCAATGTGTTAAAACCCGTGCCGGGCCAAAGCGGTCGCAAATCGTGGCTGGCGTTTTTCGCAGGGGGTAAAAAATGAGCGCGCGCATATCCAAAGGAGTAAGCCCATGACACAACTCGCACTCGTCATTGACTTAAACGTATGCGTGGGCTGCCATGCCTGCGTGACCAGTTGCAAACAGTGGAACACCTCCGGCGCCGCCGGGCCGATGTCGGATGACAGCCCCTACGGGCCGGAACCGACGGGCACGTTTTTTAATCGGGTGCAAACGTTTGAGGTCGGTGAGTTCCCGAACACCGACACCATCCACTTTCCGAAGAGTTGTTTGCATTGCGAAGACCCGCCGTGTGTACCGGTGTGTCCGACCGGCGCCAGTTATAAGCGTAAAGAAGATGGCATCGTGTTAGTCGATTATGACAAATGCATCGGGTGTAAATATTGTTCGTGGGCCTGTCCTTATGGCGCGCGCGAAATTGACGAACATCAAAAGGTGATGAAGAAATGCACCTTATGCGTCGATCGCATTTACAGCCCGACACTGCCGGAGGCCGAGCGCAAACCGGCCTGCGTGATGTCGTGTCCGACCAATGCGCGTCTATTCGGCGACATCCACGATTCAGAATCCGAGGTCTCGGTCGCGATTCGCGAGCGCGGCGGCTATGCGTTGCAACCGGAATGGGGTACGCACCCGGCGAACCACTATCTGCCGCGTCACAAGACCAAGATGCACATCCACGAGGATGAACTGGTACGGGTGGACAATCCGCTGCTGAAAGAAGGCTTTCCGCCGCACGATCCGCGCGAACCCGCGCTTGACGATATCAACTAATTGTATAGGTACGCACTATGAATCCGGCGTTTTCAGTTGTATTTCTAACCACCTTAATCGGCGCGGGACAAGGTCTGTTTTTGGCGTTGTTCACCGCACAAACCTATGCCGCGATCGGCGCGTTGCCGGTGCAAGACGACGTGAGTTTTTATGCGTTGGGCAGCGTTATCGCGCTGGTGTTATTGATGCTGGGCTTATTGGCGTCGTTTTTTCATTTGGGGCATCCCGAACGC
>JAOUGF010000163.1 GCA_029857925.1 Gammaproteobacteria bacterium | reverse complement strand
CTGATAGAGATGCTAACTATGCGAAAAATAAAGGAAGTTGATTGGGTATTTGCAGATGGCGCGCGAGGTATGTGGCGTCCTAAAGGTTGGCGTTTTTGGCATAGATAAGGTGTGAAACACCGCACAGAACCCTATTACTCGCTTACAAAAAGTCGCACTCCGGCCGTTAACCAGAGTGCAAGCCACCCAAAAGGGGGTAATGTATGGAAATTAATGGTGTATCCACAATGGCTACCAGCATGGCAAGTTCCTCGAAATTGGGGGACAGCACCGCATTATGGGCCGAGAAAAAGGCTAATGATGTCAGCGCGGCCAACGCCGTAAAACTCATAGACAGCGTGTCCGACGCCGGAGGGGGTAGCAAAAACCCATCGCACATGGGCAGGAATGTAGATATACGCGTCTAATTTTGTAATTCTTGACTTCCTTTCCCGCCTTTAGTGAGCGGGAAAGGTCAATTTTTTGTCAATCCTTTTATCTGCATTTGTAATCGTTTGAATTTCTGAATAAATTAACTTTTAATCCGTGGCATGTGCTTTGCTATCGCCTGTGTATCTTTATTTACATAGGTCTATCGCAGTGGCTGAAGACGTAGAAGACACTGAAGAGGAAGGCCCTAAGTCCTCATCACCGGTAAAAATGATTGTAATGATGGGTGTAGGTGCTGTAGTGCTAGTATTTTTGAGCATGGGCCTGACTTTTTTTCTAATAAAATCCAGCGGTATGTTAAACCCCGCTGGCGGCCATGCGGCACCCGGCGCAGAAGCAGGAAAACAAAAACCCGCCACCTATATACCACTGGAACCCGCATTTGTGGTTAATATCAAAGATGCAAATGGCCGCATGCGCTTTTTACAAGTGCGCATGGATGTAATGACGCGCGAAGAAAAGGGCGCAGATATTGTAAAACAGCATATATCCGCAATTCGCAACGCCGTCGTGCTGTTACTAAGTACACAGACGGTAGAAGGGTTGTCCGCGAATGAAGGGAAAGAACGGTTGCGCGCCGCCACATTGGAAGAGGTTCAAAAAATACTCGAGGCCGAAACGGGCAAAAAAATTGTAGAAGGCGCGTTTTTCAATAGTATTGTGATGCAATAAAACTATGGCCGTCAACGATTTACTTTCACAAGATGAAATTGATGCGCTGTTACATGGTGTATCGAGCGGCGATGTTGATACCGCCGGTGCGGGCGGTTCACTCGATGCAGATGTTACGACCTACGATTTTGCCTCCCAGGACCGTATTGTTCGTGGGCGCATGCCCACACTGGAAATGATTAACGAACGCTTCGGCCGTCATTTCCGCATAAGCCTATTCAATAAACTACGCCGTAATGCTGAAATATCATTAAACGGCGTACAAATGATGAAGTTCGCGGAGTATGTACATTCCTTGTATGTACCCACGAGTCTAAATATTGTCAAAATGGATCCCCTGCGAGGTACAGTACTTTTCGTATTCGACCCAAAACTTGTATATATCTTAGTGGATAATTATTTCGGCGGCGAAGGCCGTTTTCACATGAAGATAGAAGGGCGCGAATTCACCCAGACCGAGCTAAGAATTGTCCAAAATTTGCTAAATCAAGCATTTCATGATCTCCAAGAAGCATGGTCGCCAGTGCTGGAGGTGAAATTTGAGTACATGAGTTCAGAAGTGAATCCGCATTTCGCAAACATCGTAAGTCCGAGTGATGTGGTCGTAGTAAGTTCTTTTCATATTGAACTGGATGGAGGCGGTGGCGACTTCCATATTACGATGCCATATATCATGTTAGAGCCAATTCGCGAACTACTTGATGCCGGAGTATTAAGCGATCATGTTGAAATGGATGAACGTTGGACGCTCGCATTGCGAGACGAAGTGTTTGACGCGGATCTTGATATCACGGCAATTTTGACATCATCGACACTTACACTGCGTGACGTAATGCACCTTAACGTGGGCGATATTATTCCGATTGAAATGCCAAAATACGTTACTGCACGCGCGGCTGGAATCCCGGTGTTTCGATGCGCGTACGGCCAGGTGAACGGAAACAAAGCACTCAAAATAGCTGAAAACGTTAGATTAGGGGACGGCTCGTCGGAGCAAAAATCGCAACGACCCACGGTGCCCATCAGCGCAAAAAAATCTTAGTTAAACATATGTTTAAGCATCGACTGCAGTTTAAGATGGAGTAAATGCATGGCAGAGGCAGACAATAACGACAAGGACCTTGCAGACGCATGGGCCAATGCGTTGGAAGAGTCGGGAGGAGAAAAAGACGCTCAACCCGCAGACCTGCCTGTCTTGGAGGCAGGCGATGAAGGTGGAGAAAATATTAATCTTGAAATGATATTGGACATCCCTGTCGTCATCGCGATGGAGATCGGGCGTACGAATATCAGTATTCGAAATTTACTTAAACTCAATCAAGGTTCGGTCGTAGAGTTGGATAGGTTGGCCGGCGAACCTCTGGATGTGATCGTGAATGGAACGCTAATCGCGCACGGAGAAGTCGTGGTTGTTAATGAAAAATTCGGAATACGCATGACCGATGTCATTAGCGCAGCTGAACGCGTAAGAAAATTAAAATAATGAAAAACAGCCTGTATATACTAATCCTTATCGTATTTAATTCAACTGCTGTTATAGCGCAGGAGGTTGACTCGACTGTATCGGCATCCCCAAGCGCGACTGTAACCTTTTTAAAGGTGTTTTTCGCGCTTGCTGTAACGTTGTTTTTTATTTGGGGTCTGGCGTGGTTTGCAAAACGCTATCAAAAATTCTCGGCTCCCTCCCAATTTGTTAAGGTCATTGGAGGTGTGTCTCTAGGCCAGCGTGAACGCGCAATTCTTTTGCAGGTCGGTGAGGTGCAAATCCTAGTAGGAGTATCACCTGGTAGCGTCAACACCTTACACGTCCTGTCCGAAAATGTCACCGTACCATTACCACCCTCAGGTGAAAGTTTTGCAAAACGTTTAGCGCAAGGACTTAAGCAAAGGGGCGGGGCATGAAATTCCGCAGACTCTATTGGCTATTTTTTCTAATTTTGATGGCGCCTCTATTTGCAGAGGCCGCCGTCGGCATCCCTGCCGTGACCATAAGCACCGGCAAAGGCGGCGGTCAAACTTATACGCTTACGATACAAATTCTTGCGTTGATGACAGGCATCACATTGCTTCCTGCGGGGCTATTAATGCTTACCGCATTTACCCGTATTATCATCGTATTGTCGATTCTTCGCCAAGCGATCGGCCTGATGCAAGCGCCGCCCACGCACATACTGATTGGGATCTCATTGTTCTTAACGATATTCATTATGTCTCCGGTGTTGGATAAGATTTACGCAGATGCTGTTGCGCCGTACATGGCGGAAAAGATCGAATTTGGAGATGCAATTGTAAAAGCGAGAGAACCATTAAAGCATTTTATGTTGGATCAGGTGCGCGAGTCGGATATTGAAGTATTCGCAAAAATAGCCGGAATTCCTGATATTAAAGGTCCTGAAAATGTTCCATTTTCAATTCTGATGCCGGCGTTCGCTACCAGCGAATTGAAGACGGCATTTCAAATTGGTTTTCTGATATATATACCTTTCTTGGTAATAGATCTGGTAATCGCAAGTGTGTTGATGGCGATGGGTATGATGATGCTATCCCCGATGATGGTGTCGTTGCCGTTTAAGATTATGTTGTTTGTTTTGGTCGATGGGTGGACATTAGTAATGGGCACCCTCGCTTCAAGCTTCTATCTGTGAGTATACGCGATGACGCCTGAATCAGTCTTAGATATATTTCAGGGAACCATTCAAATCACGTTGCTTCTTCTTGGGATAATATTATTACCTGCGCTCGTTGTAGGTATAGCTGTTAGCATGTTTCAGGCCGCTACACAAATCAATGAAATGACACTGAGTTTTATACCAAAACTATTAGTCACCCTTGCTACGCTTACATTTGCAGGTCCGTATATGTTGGCCCAATTGGCAGACTATATTACACGTATGTTTCACGATATTCCGTATCTGATCGGATAGCTATGAATATCTCAAGCGCTGACGTTGTAAGTTGGGTTGGCGCATATTTTTGGCCGTTTGTAAGACTCTCCTCTTTGTTCATGGTGATGCCAATTTTTGGATCGTCATTCGTCCCGATTAGGGTGCGGGTGTTGATTGCAATAGGAATTACTTTAATGGTTGTTCCTCTTCTACCACCTATTCCTTTGATCGATCCAATTTCAATACAAGGTGCACTGGTAGCGCTGAATCAGGTAATAATTGGAGTGGCGACCGGAGTAGCACTACAAATATTGATTTCAATATTTTTAGTTGGTGGTCAATTTATTGCGATTCAAATGGGTTTGGGATTTTCTACCATGATAGATCCAATCAACGGTGAACAGTCTGCAACGCTAGGTCTTTTTTTTGCCTTTATGGTAACGCTATTGTTTTTGTCGATGGATGCGCACTTGTTGGTGTTGAATATAATCGTTGAAAGTTTCAAAACACTACCGGTTAGCGGTGACAGTTTAAGTTTGACCGACTATTGGTCGCTCGTGGAATGGGGTGGAAAAGTGTTTAGCGGCGGAACATTAGTAGCCCTACCAACGGTGATCGCGTTATTTTTGATAAATATATCTATGGGTGTCATGGCGCGAGTAACACCTCAATTGAATATTTTTTCTGTAGGATTTCCGATATACATATTTGTGGGACTCTTTTGTATTGGATTTACTCTGTCTACGGTGCTTTTTCAATTTCAAACCTACCTATTCGAGACGCTGACTATTGTCAAGCAGATAACCAAGGTGTCATGAAGTGGCGGAAAATCAGGATGGAACAGAAAAGACAGAAGACCCTTCGGGAAAACGCCTATCGGATGCCAGGCAACGTGGTCAAGTACCAAGGTCACGCGAGCTTAATAATTTTTTATTGATGATGTCAGGCGCCACGTTTATCTATCTTTTGGGAAATTCTGTATTAGAAAAATTGGCGCAACTTTTTCGAGGTGGACTGACAATAGAACGGGCGGTTATTTTTGACAAAAATCTACAGGTAGCAACCTTATCCAATCAAGTGTTTGATGCCCTTATCGCAATTGCACCCCTATTTGTCGTCCTTACGATAGTTTCGTTATTGTCATCTATAGCTGTCAGCGGATGGAATTACTCGGCAGACTCACTGCAATTTAAATGGGATAGAATATCACCTCTAAAGGGTTTAAAACGCGTATTTGGAATTCAAGGTCTAGTTGAGCTTATTAAGTCGCTAATAAAATTTTGTATTTTAGCTGTTTTGGCTGGATGGACAATTTGGGATAAGAAAGAGGAACTTTTGGCGTTGGGACGTATGCCTTTGGAAGTGGCGCTGGCAAGCGCGGGTGAACTAAGTACTTGGTTATTTCTAATATTGGCGATGAGTATTGTGGTCTTAGCAGCGGTTGATGTCCCATTTCAACTTTGGAACTTTCGCCGAGAATTGCGTATGACTAAACAAGAGGTTAGAGACGAACACAAACAGACTGAAGGCAGTCCGGAGACGAGATCACGTATACGTAGGGCGCAAATCGAAGCGGTGAAGAAACGGATGATGCAAGCGATACCAAATGCGGATGTGGTAATCACAAACCCGACGCACTACGCCATTGCGCTGAAATATGACCAAACTAAGCAGCGGGCGCCAAAAGTAATAGCCAAAGGAAAGGACATTGTAGCGCAAATAATTCGTGAAATCGCTGCGGAACATCACGTTCCTCAAATGCGTGTACCATCGTTGGCGCGGGCTTTATACCACACAACACCGATAGACCATGAAATACCCACCGGCTTGTATCAAGCGGTTGCCCAGGTGTTGGCGTATGTGTTTAGTTTGAGGAAAAAGTCATCGCGCAACTATG
>JAOUGF010000162.1 GCA_029857925.1 Gammaproteobacteria bacterium | reverse complement strand
ATGACACTTTACCGTGACATACGCCGCACTTTTGACCCAACAAAATCTGTGACATATTAATCTGGTTGGAACCACGCTGTGGCTTGAATATTTTAGGGTGACAATTGGAACAATGTAACCACTGGGTATGCGGCTTATGCGGAAAAATAACGTCCGGCATAGAGGCCTTCACCTCACGCAAGATATCCAAATCCATCACAATAGGCTCTACACTTGGGTCTTCGCGATCATACCGAGGATTGATGTTACCGCCGTTTAAGGCCTTTACCCAGTCGATATAGTTTCCAAAATCCGTCGTCGGAAAGCCTTCATAGGCGATTTTCGGCGGCTGCAACTGGTGCGTGCCCTCGTTGTCCGCATCGTGGATACCGTCCGTCGGTGGCGCGGAATTACGCTCTTTGTCTTTCTTCAACAAACGATTGAAGACATTGGCATTAGAAACATTTAATTGGGTAGGCACCGACCCTGTGACCTCGGCTGAGGTGACGGGCTTGCCGTTGTCCGCCGCATTGACCACTGCAATGGGTACTATGGCCAGGCCAAACGTTACGATCATCGCGATCTTACTCATGGATTCCCCTCCTTACTGCGCTTTCTTTTTGTCAGATAACGCCTCATAAGTCGGCGCGACTAGACGTTGGACGGTGCTGCCATGGATCTGGGTCGCCGTACCGGGCACGCCGGAATGACACATACCGCAGTTTTCCACTGACCATGAGATTTCACCATTATGGCACGCGCCACAAAACTGGCCGTCTACGATCTTGGCCATGGTGATTTTGTTCCCGCCCGCCTTGAATTGGAAGCCTAAATCTGCGTGGCACACCTTACAGCGAAAACGTACACGGTGATACCAGTGGGGAAAGACCACAGGCCGCATACCCGCCGCATCGGCATAGTTGTTAATGACCACGTCGGCATATTCCGCCTGCGCCGGAATAGGCATCAGCAACGCCGATACCCACCCCACCAATCCAAATATGGCATATTTCCACATTGCTAGTCGCTCCCATATGATGGTGTTAATAAAAAAAACGCTCCCCAGACTTATTATACATAAGCTAACCCGTTAGGGCTGCTTGCTATCGGTAATCTCTAAAAATTCCGGCTTAGTTTGAACAGCACGAGTTGGGTCGTCTGCGCCGCTTCATTGTACAACACCCGGTAGATCAGCGCTGTACTCAACCGACCGATGTTGTAATCCAAATCGTTCTGCCAGTCAATCTGGCGATGCATACCGCCGAACTGGCTTTCTACCCAAGAAATATCGCTACGTGTACCAAAGCGCAGACGGAACACCCCAAACATGCGACTGTGATTATAACTAATACGCGCGCTGGCTGTCGTCAAAAATCCGGTGCTGCCCAGGGTAGGTTCATATCGACGACTGCTTTGCGCCGACACATGACCGCCGAAACTGCTGACACGCGTCAGCGCAAGTGTGTTTGAATATTGGAAATTCACTAACTGGGTGTTGCGGTCAAACCCAAGCTCACGGTTGTCTGACACCACCGCTTGCACGAACGAGTTGAGTTCGTCTTCGGTATTATTCCAAGAAACTGATATCGTATGCGCAAGGTTAAGCCGATCATGCTCCGGACTGGAGAAAGCAAATTGTTGACGAACACCCTGCGTTGCAGACATCCGCACGTTACCGCGATTACCGGTGGTGCGATTATAGTAACCAGTATGCGTCAAACCTGCGCCCACTCCTTCTTGGAGATCCCGTGCCTGATATTGCGCCAATAATCTGAGCGTTGCGCTCGCATCAGTGTACCAATACCACCCTATACCGTTATAAACATATTTGTCGGATTGATGTATCAACGCGCCGGTGCCGGTGCTTCCCCAGCTGTTATTGAACGTTTCGCTGCACCCGCGTACGCCAACCAATGCCTCATTAGAAAGGAGTTTGGAATTGGTATACTCGCAACTGGTCGAGGAGTTCGCATTGGATAGGTCGGTCGTCACGTAAAAACGCGTGCGCGGTGTAAACTGATAATCCGCCGCCATATTCGCTGCAATATCATACTGTTCATTGACAAGGTCCGCGTTGATGAACTTCGCCCACTGAGGCACGCTGGGATCCTGGGTGTCTTTTATTATTTCTGTGATCGCAAATGAGGTTGACATACTACGCTGATGCAAACGCGCGCCACCGGTTAAAGCATAGGGTTTGTATTCCGGCCGCCAATAGAAATAGCTCGCCATTTGCCGAGTGGCCGTATCGGAATTCGACGCGAAACTGCCGTTGCTGGGGGCGATGGTGCCCGCAGGTCGATTCTTCCCGTCTGTACGTTCCACACCTACAAAGGTGACTAATGTATTCAAATAAAAATCGCTGCCGGGATACAGGCCTATATTTGCGACCAGATTCCGACTGGTTTGTCTGTCGCCGGTAATAGATTGCGTCCCAAGCTGCTCTGTGCCGGTCGCATAAAAATTCAATCCGTCGGCGCGCAATTGGGCCTTTAACCCCCAGACATCATCGATATTTCGCCCCATATCCGCCTTGTCGGCACCGCGATTATTGTTCTGCCAATAACCTTCGATACGGTCACCCTGAGGAAATACCATGCCTATACGCGCGCTCTGATAGCGTGAGCGATAGCGTTCGCCGAGTTGCAGGAATGAATTCTGGGTATTTGCCCAATCGACGACGTTGTCACTGGATTGATAGGTATACGCTATCGGTAAAAAACCGCCTGGGAATAGATTAAAGTTAAACCGTCCGGTGAGCAGATCGGCCTCACTGTGCGTGCCGCCGCTGGTGTGCGTCTTGCCCAAACTGGCCGTAGCGCCCGCATCCGCGGTCGCTATCCAGGGCTGCCAAAAATAGCCCCCAATATCTAATCCGCCGAGCAGGCGATTGTCGTAAGACGAGGCGTTGCCGGGTTGGGTGGCCGATTGGCGATAGTTGTATTCGAGGTTACCGCCCATGCGCCACGGGCTGATATCCGCAGTGGCGGTCGTCACAAACAACGACAACACCCACACGGTCAACCGCACCGCTTTACCCCCCCCACATCTTTTCACGAAATGCCTGACCGTCTACTTCCCAAGTTGGGTGATGTCACCCGTTGATCTTTGTCCACTGACGCCATCCCACGCCAGCGACCCCTCGCAGTGTACGTCATCCGATCACGCACTGTAAACTGCTATCATGAATCCCGATAAAGTGCTGAATTAACATGAATGTCCGCGCGTTTACGCAGACCCTCGATAAATTCCCGCCACGCGGTTTGCGCGCGCTCACGCCGCCACAAATCCGCGGCACGTGTCGCTACCGTTTTAAACTCATTGAGTTTAGGCGGGCTACGTTCTTCCAACCGCAATAGCGCCACGCCCTGCAATAACATAACGGGGTCGCTGACCTGGGCCGGTTGCAATTTGGCCAATGCCTGTTGCGCCGGTTCCGCGAGCATGCCGGCGTGTAAAAAACCCATATCGCCACCGTTCACAGCGGATTCGTCCCCGGAGTGGATGCGCGCCAACTCCGCAAAATTAGCGCCTTTATTGATGCGCACGAGGATCTTTTGCGCCTCGTCGTGCGCAGCGCTCCACGCAGGGGCCCCCGCAGCAGGATCGACCTTCAATAAAATGATGGACGCCCGCACGCGCTCCGGCGTCGTAAATAACTCGGGATGTTGGCGATAATATGCCGAAATCGCTGTTTCGTCCGGTGCGGCTACGGTTTTGACCGCACGTTCCAATTGTTGGAGTTTATCTTCTTCTTCAAAATAGTGTCGTAATCCGGCAATCATCGCGTCAGGTGATGCGTGTTTTGCGCCTTTATTCAAGCGCGATTGGTAGTCTTTCACCTGCGCGTCCACGACTCGCGCGTCAGCGCGCAATTGACGGCGACCGGCTTCCTTTACCAACAAAATGCGGTCAACCAACTGCTGCCCGACCTCTTGCCGGAACTCGCGCAATTTATCCTCGGGAATCTTGCCGTGGTAAAACCGCTTTTTGATGCCCGCTTGCACCGCCATGCGATATTCTTGCGCGCTAATGTGTTCACCATCAACTGTGGCGAAGTCATCATTCGCCGCATTGGCCGAGGCGCACAGCAGCCATGCGCAACACACCGCAATGCCGCGCATGACGACTACTTGACGTGACACGTCAGGCACAGCCCGCTCGGCGTTTCGGTATTGCTGATACGCAAAAACGTCGGGTTGTCGGTCGTATGCGGATCATGGCAACTGGCACATTCGACAAACGGTTCCGCGCCAGATTGGCCTGCATAGCCGTTACCGGCGTCGCGCGTATACAAGATCACATCTGTCTTAGTGCGTTCACCGTCGCCGCCCGTCCGCCAATCTTTATCCACCCACCAGAAATAGCGCCCGTTTTCAACTTTATATTGCACCTTTGCGAAATCGGGGTCGTTGGTTTCACCTTGCGGCAACAGGGGGCGCGAGGAAGAAATGCCGCCGCCGCCATACTGCATACCGATGGGGTGGTCGTTAGTGAGGTCGGGCTTTAAATTTTGCACGATACCATCTAAGAGTTTACCTGACGCATTATCGGCACCGGTCCATGTACCCGCATTGAAACCGGCATTATTAGCGCCCGACCCAGGTTCATTGATTAACGCGTCTAAGGCCAGCGTACCATCGTGACAGGACAAACAACCCAACGACACCGACCCCACGGGGGCGACCTTGGCGTCCAGCGTGCTGGTGCCGAGTTGGTCATAGGTTTGATAAGACGAGGGGCTTTTCAGTCTACGATTCCACAGCGGCACCGCAGCGTTGGCGTCACCGCCATGTGGCGTATGGCAAAACACGCAGATTTCCGCGGTGCCCGAAAATTGGTTGCGCGCGCCACCATTGGGATTGGCGCCAAACCCCGTGGTACCTAGATTATGTACCGATTGCGCAATACCGGCCGTGGCTTGACGCGCACCCAGCGCGCCGATAACGACGATGCCGATGACGGCACTGGCCGTAATGGCAATGCCCAACCCTTTCGCTTGCATATCCCCCCCTAGTACGCCGGACGCAACCGCCCCCGCGTGGATCTCCACAGATGGGTGGTATGCTAGTCGAGGCGGCTGGGTTTACGCAAGCCTATTGTGCTTGTTACAACCGCCGGAACACATCGACCCGTGCATGAATCTGGTCCACCACATAGATACCCGCCTGGTCGTCGCAGGCCACACCGGCGGGCAACAGAAAGTGCCCAGGCCCTTCACCCGCGTCGCCAAAGGTGAGCAACCATTCACCTTCGGGATTAAAAATCTGTATATTTTGAAACGCGGCATCGCTAATATAG
The DNA here is from genome assembly GCA_029857925.1 of Gammaproteobacteria bacterium. Taxonomy (GTDB): domain Bacteria; phylum Pseudomonadota; class Gammaproteobacteria; order S012-40; family S012-40; genus CAKKRP01. The sequence continues at coordinate 630 of JAOUGF010000162.1, read as the reverse complement.
ATGTTTCCGAGCACATCTATCGCCATGCCCCGCGGGCGTGCGAAGTCTCCTGGTTGATCGCCAGGTGCGCCAAATTGACGTAACCACGTACCCTGAGCATCAAATACCTGAACGCGGAAATTTCCGCTATCAAGCACAAATAAATCTCCGCGAGGCCCAATTGCGACCTGCGAAGGTAAGTTAAATTGCCCCGGCCCGGTGCCGCGCGTGCCAAGCACGCCTTGGACGTCACCCGCTACACCGAGGCGCACCACGCGATGCAAGGTACTCTCAACACCACCTGCGTCTACGACATAGATTTGCGCGCCGTCTGTGGTAACCGCCACGTCGACGGGACGCACCAGCCCGGCATCTCGCCCCAACACACGCAGGAAGTGACCCTGGCGATCATAAACGTTGACAATGTGCTGCGCCAGGTCGGTTACGTAGAGCGTCCCGTCACCGGCGATGGCCACGCCCGAGGGTTTGCTTAATTGACCCTCGCCGCGCCAGCCAATCGCAAATACCTTGTGGCGCGCCAAATCAAACACCACCACCCGCTTACCCAAGCTGTCGGAGACCGCCACCAATCCGGCATGGGCGGCGACATCAAAAGGTTTTAGAAACGCGCTGGCGGAGACATTCTGATGG
>JAOUGF010000161.1 GCA_029857925.1 Gammaproteobacteria bacterium | reverse complement strand
GGGAAAGATCACCCTGAGCGTTTGTTTTCGTCAGCATCTTTCCCGATTGATCAACGATTGTCACTCGATCCGGCGCGAGTTGGGGCACGCTAGAGGCCACCAAATGCACGATTGCCGCTACTTGATCTTCACCCAAGTGGCGACCTGGGGCCATGGTCACTAACACGGATGCGCTGGCGGGTTGTCGATCCCGTACGAATACCGACTGTTTGGGGAGGGCAAGATGCACTCGTGCGCCTTCGACATTTTGCAATTGAGCGATGGATCGCGCAATCTCACCTTCCATCGCGTGATTATATCGGGCGTTCTCCATAAACTGACTGGTGCCGAAACTTTGTTTTTTATCGAGCATTTCAAACCCTGAACCCTCATTTTTTGGCAAGCCTTTCGAGGCTAACATAAGGCGCGTTTCATGTACCTTATCGGCCGGTATTAGAAGTTCACCATTTTGCTCATTAAATTTATACGGTATTTGCTGCTGTTTTAAAACTTCTACTATCTGTGCCGCCACCTCATCGGATAATTTTCCATATAACAATTTATATGACTTTTCCGTAGACCAAAGTATCGACACGAATGTAATGGCCACGAGCGCTGCAACTACTGCAAACAAGATGTATTGTGAAGTGCGCGGTAAGCCCTTAAAGCGTTCCACTCCGCGTTGCAACGGCGTATCGGGCTGCGCTTCCACTCCTTCCACAGAAAACTGATTACCCGTATCCGCTACGGATGACGCAGGCAACCCACTCCCGACTTGCGTCGATGGGATATTTTGCGATGAATTTTGCTCTGGGGTAGGTGTAGCCATGGGGAGTTAGTTATACCTGCATTCGCATAACTTCTTGATAAGCTTCTAATAGCTTGTTTCTTACCTCGACCATCGCAGAAAACGCGACCTTTGCCTTCTGCGTTGCAACCATCACTTGCGGAAGGTCTACACCTTGCTCACCGACTTCAAATGCCTGCTTGAGGTCATCCGCCTTATTTTGTACCTCATTAACTCCATCTATCGCCTGTTTCAATAACTCGCCAAAATTCCCAGAGGCTCCAGGCGTCGTCACGTCTGTCAGCGGCACACCTTGGGCCTGAGCGGCTAACGAACGCATCTCCGCTAGTAACTTTGAGCTGTCAATTTCCTTCATACATATAACTCCATCAACACATTACTCGCCTCTACCTGCGGGTACTTCCACACCGGATTCTCGCATACGCGCCAATTTATATCTTAATGTACGTTGACTAATGCCCAGCTTGTCTGCTGCAAGTTTTCGGCTTCCGTTTCCTTCTTTTAAAGCATCTAATATCAGACGCTGCTCACGAGATTTTAAACTCTCATTTAGTTTTACAGTGGCGTCACCGTTTGCCGAAGCCTGTGACTGGCCGACACTAATACTTTGAAGTCGGTTATTACCTAAGTCTTCTGTTTGAAAACCCGCTTGATCCTCGAACAGAATATCATTCTGCTCAATTGTGTCACCTTGATGTAGGATCAACGCACGCTGTAACACGTTGTCCAGTTCTCGAATATTGCCGGGCCAGGAATATCGAACCAATTTCTCCTGCGCCGATATCGATATACTAGGCAGCACCTTACCGTTACCTCTAAAATGCCTTTTTAATAAATGATTTGCAAGAGGAAGAATATCTCCGGTACGTTCGCGCAACGGTATTAAATTTAGCGGAAAAACATTCAATCTATAGTACAGATCTTCTCTAAATTTTCCATCGTCTACCTCCTGTCGCATGTTTCTATTTGACGTAGCCAATACGCGTACATCCAGTGAAATCAATTTTGTACCGCCTAGCCTTTCTACTTCACGTTCTTGCAAAACACGCAGTAATTTCGATTGCAGCCCAAGATCCATTTCAGAAATCTCGTCCAACAACAACGTACCGCCATTGGCGGTCTCAAATTTTCCAGGGCTAGATTTATACGCGCCTGTAAACGAACCTTTTTCATATCCAAATAATATCGCTTCAAGCATGTTTTCAGGGATTGCGGCGCAATTAATCGCCACAAAAGGGCCGTTGTGCCTTGAAGACAATCGGTGTATTTCTCTGGCAAACACCTCTTTTCCAGTTCCACTTTCGCCTGTAATAAGCACCGTAGCGTCACTGTCCGCCACTCTTCGCACAATTTCCACTTTCTGCAATGTTGCGGGATCCGCGGCAACCAGTTCGGCTCCTTCTTCTTCCCTTTGAGGTATATACCTGGCGACCATGTTCGCAAGAACTTCCGCTTCAAACGGCTTTACCATATAGTCAACGGCACCTTCGCGCATTGCCTCTACCGCTTTCTGTATCGTTCCGTATGCGGTCATCAAAACGACCGGTAATTCAGGGTGATGTCGGCGTAGATTTTTTAATAGCGCATGGCCATCCATCACGTCCATTTGCACATCACTTACAACAAGTTGAAAATCGCCTTCCTCTATTTTATTCAAGGCTTCTTCGCCATTGTATGCGGTGGTAACGCCGTAACCGGCTATGCGCAGGGTCTCACTGAGGGCAGCGCTCAATTCTTTATCATCTTCAACCAACAATATTGTCGCTCGCGTCATGCGATGTTCCTCTTGTTCAAAGCCTTTCGGTCTTTACGCAATGTATTGGCAATGTCTGGAGTAGTATTCTGCATAGGTAATCTCATAATAAAAGTGGCACCTGAACGCGGTGTTGCTTCTAACCAAATTGCGCCACCATGAGCCTGAATTACCGCTTGCACCACCGCCAGACCAAGGCCAGTACCATTCTGTCGAGTAGTAAAAAATGGTTCGAATATTCGATCTTTTAAATTTTCGGCAATTCCCGGTCCATTGTCGCTGAAAACAATATCTACCGCGGAAATGCCTTGGATTGCCTTGGCAACGTGAACCGAAAGGTTAAATCGCCCACCACTGCCACATGCCTGAATAGCGTTAGCGACTAGATTTTGCAGTGCACTCAATAGCGCTTCATGATCGCCTTGAACCCTAGCACCGGGCGCATTATCCTGAACATCTAGTTGACATTCATTTTCAATGAGTTGTGCTTCAACATTTTGCGCGAGAGTAGATACCAATTCGCTAAGCCCTACAATTTCAGTACCTGCCTTTGCCCCGCGCGTAAATGACAATGTATCATTTACGATATGTTCCAAATGCCTTAACTGCGACAGTACCTTGTCCGCATAGCGCCTGCGTTCTGTATCCGCGAGTTTTGGTCGTACTAAATGCGACGCATACAACAAACAGGAGGCAACAGGTGTACGAATTTGATGAGCAAGTCGGGCTGCCATCTCGCCCATAGCCGTCAGGCGTTTGTGACGTGTAAGTGCCTCCTGTAGCGCACGAGTCTCCGTCACGTCAATCATCAATATAATCTGACCTGGTTCCGTTCCTAAAGGACAGGTGGAAATTGTTATGCGTCGCCCATCTAGGAGTACTGCGTCCGTACCTGCGTCATTGGCCGGTGAAAACGCTCTCGCGATTATCTCTCGCCAAATTTGGCCTACAAGTGGTTCGCCTACAATAGTAACTGCCGTAGGATTCGCCTGCTGTACAATACCTTCCGCATTGATAACCAACACCCCCGCTGGCAACGCAGTCAACAAATTTGACAAACGCGCAGCTAGACGTTCTTTTTCTGCAAGTTGCTCTAATCGTTCCTGATTTGCAACGACCAGCTCGTTATTAAGACGAGCGATTCTATCCTCTAACGTGTTATACGAAGAAGCTAGTTGCACTGATAATTGATTAAACGCTCGAAAAGTTTCTTCCAGCTCATTCTGTACACCGGAAGTATCTATTGGTTTCGCCGACACACTTGACTCCTGCCGGGATACGCCCGGTATGCACGCAATACAGGAGGAGCAAGAAATATGCCGCTGATATTTTGTTATTTTACAACAACTTAAAAGCGCTAAATTGCGACATCGTCAACGATATGACGCACACGATGCGATTCGTGTCGCGCTTTTTGCGACACTGCATTCTTAGTACAATCTAAGTTTTTTAGCGTAGTGGCTACAACGTGCTTGCTACAACTAACGTAACATTGCAAAAAATGCCGGATAGCGGAAGTGCATTTGGAAACCTCAATAATCCGCTGAACCCGCGCTGATCGTACTGCGAACGGACTAACTATGCGTGGCCGCGCAGCGGAAAATTCTTCTAAACCGCGCTATTTCGCCCATTTGCACGCTGCCATCACCGTTTCGGCTAATTCGAATCTATTGAGGTTCCTTAGGCATAAACCACTTTAATTCGGCCTTCTGTGAATATACAAACAAGACCAATGAGGCTGAACGATCTATAGCCAATTTCTATAGACGCTCATCCGTACCGCGGGTTAAACCGTATTTTCGCAATTTCTCGACCAACGTTGTGCGACGCATTTTAAGGCGTTTAGCGGCATGAGCGACTACACCTCCAGCATCGTCAAGGGCTTGTTTTATCAGACTAAACTCTAATGTATTGAGGTGTTCTTTGAGATCCAGACCTTCGCGCGGCAAACGCGGTGTAGAAGGTGTTTGTTCAAAAATCTGCGGTGCTGCCTCTGTGTTTCTTAACGTCACGCGAAGTGTATCTTCCGGGCTAGTTTGAATTTTAGTCGGCTGCGGCTTAAATTTTTCTGGAAGATCAGTCAGATCAACGACACCATAAGGATATATGATCACTAAGCGTTCCACCAAATTGGCAAGTTCGCGCACATTTCCCGCCCATCGATATTGACATAAGGACATAATCGCGGCAGGTGTCAACCTCACAGAACCGCGCCGTTCGGCCTCCAAACGTGCAATCAATTCGTTAACTAATAGAGGTATGTCTTCCAGACGATCACGTAGCGGTGGCATTTCGATCGGAAAGACATTCAACCGATAAAAGAGATCCTCTCGAAATTTACCATCTCGGATAAGCTCTTCAAGGTTGCGATGGGTCGCTGCGATAATTCTTACATCTGCGCGTATACTCTTATTGCTACCTACACGCTCAAAGGTGCGTTCCTGCAATACACGCAACAATTTTACTTGCATGTGCAAGCTCATATCACCAATTTCATCTAGAAAAAGCGTGCCGCCTTCCGCCAATTCAAAGCGCCCTTGACGTGCGCTTATCGCCCCGGTAAAAGCACCTTTTTCATGTCCAAACAGTTCACTTTCCAACAATTCACCCGGTATCGCGCCGCAGTTCACCGGTACAAAGGGTTTATTTCGCCGCTTTGAATGATAGTGCAGGTTACGCGCAACGACTTCTTTTCCCGTGCCCGACTCACCCAAAATTAAAACCGTCGCCTCTGAATCCGCCACCTGCGCCACTAATGTGCGGATCTTGGTAATAGATCGACTGTTCCCTACTAGGCTGCGAAAAAGCTCCGGGGAACGGCTATCGCGCGCACTATTGCGTCCTAAACGATAAACCATCGCATGATGCAAGGCATCTGACAGTTGCATGTATTTTAGAGGTAGCTCTACAAACGCTAGACTCCCTTCCCCGCGATCATGATTTGCGTTGGCCTTCATCGCCGGTGTTTGCTTTTCAACTAAGCGTAGCACCGGCAATTGAATGTCCTGCTCCTTAAACGCCTTGAGCATCGCTTCCGCAACATCCTCTGCACATTGCCCGATAACCACGGTATCAAAAGGTTTACCTTTCTCCAAGGCGACCTGCCACTGCTTCGAATCCGCAACGCAGGCATCTTGATCTATGAATTCAAATATCGCCTTGTACGCATGACTCAATTGCGGATTATCTTCAATCACTAACACACGTGTCACTGCCGACATGCTCATTCCTCGCGCTGCATCAGGATTGCCACCAACGTTCGTCCATTTTTTCAACAGAAAGTTGAACTTGCATACAAACTATAATCACCGTAAGTCAAAATGTCAAAATGCTGACGCACTTTATTTAAAATGATCACCAAGTGCGCCGCCCAACCGCCACAGGCAACATCCTAC
>JAOUGF010000160.1 GCA_029857925.1 Gammaproteobacteria bacterium | reverse complement strand
CGTAATTTCTACCGGCGATAAAGACATCGCGCAACTCGTTGACGAACATATCACGCTGGTAAATACCATGAATGACAGCGTATTGGATCGCGCGGGTGTGGTGGAAAAATTCGGCGTATCCCCTGAGCGCATGATCGATTATTTGACGTTGGTCGGAGACACGTCGGACAACATCCCCGGCGTGCCCAAGGTCGGCCCTAAGACCGCCGCCAAGTGGTTGCAAACCTACGGCAGCTTGGATGAAATCATCGCACACGCGGCGGAGTTTGAAGGAAAAATCGGTGAAAATCTGCGCGCACATCTACCGATGTTCGCGTTGACGCGGCAGCTGGTGACGATTAAATGCGATGTCGCGTTGAATTTCACGCCGGAAGATCTGCGTTTGCGCGCGCCCGACCACGCGGCGTTGCGCGAATGGTTTCAACATCAGGAATTCAAAACATGGTTGAAGGAAACTTTGGACACGGCGCCCGTTGTGGATTCGCCCGAACCCTCCGCGCCGTCGTCGGCCGTGGCCGCACAATACGAGTGTGTGACGGACGAGGCGATCTTTCGCGCATGGTTGGAGCGCCTGCGTAGCGCGCCATTGTTTGCATTTGATACCGAAACCACCAGTCTGGATTATATGCAGGCGCGTATTGTCGGCGTATCGTTCGCGGTGGAGGCACACCACGCGGCCTATGTCCCGCTTGCGCATCGTAACACCGAAGGGCAATTAGCCCGCGATTGGGTATTGGCGCAGTTAAAACCAATATTGGAAGACGCCGCCTGCCTGAAGGTGGGGCAAAATCTCAAATACGATATGAGTGTTTTGATGAATCACGGCATTGCGCTGCGCGGGATCGCTCACGACACGATGTTGCAATCCTATGTGTTGGACAGCACCGCGACGCGCCACGATATGGATTCTTTGGCGTTAAAATATCTCGGGCACAAGACCATTTCTTACGAAGAAGTCGCGGGCAAAGGCGCGAAACAAATCGGTTTTGACGACGTCGATATCCAAACCGCCACGCAATATGCCGCCGAAGACGCCGATGTGACGTTACGCTTGCACCAAACGTTGTGGCCGCGTGTGGAGGCCGAGCCCGTATTACGCGAATTATACACCGACATCGAAATGCCTTTGGTTCCGGTGTTGTCGCGTATGGAACGCCTAGGTGTGTTGATAGACGCCGATTTATTGCACATCCAATCCGGCGAACTGGCGCGCAAGATCATTGAGATCGAGCAACGCGCGCATCACCTCGCGGGGCACGCGTTTAATCTTGCCTCCCCAAAACAAATCCAGGAAATATTTTTCGTGCAGCTAGGCCTGCCGGTGTTAGAAAAGACGCCCAAAGGGCAACCCTCTACCGCCGAGTCGGTGTTGCAGGAATTGGCGGTGGATTATGAATTGCCGCGCGTCATTTTAGAACATCGCGGCTTGAGCAAGTTGCTTTCCACCTATGTCGATAAACTGCCGCTGTTGATCGATAAGCAAAGCGGTCGCGTGCACACGTCGTATCACCAGGCGGTCGCCGCGACCGGGCGCTTGTCCTCTTCCGATCCGAATCTGCAAAATATCCCGATCCGCACGCCGGAGGGGCGACGTATCCGTCAGGCGTTTATCGCGCCGTCGGGTTATAAACTCATCTCCGCCGATTACTCACAGATTGAATTGCGTATTATGGCGCACCTGTCGGGTGACGAAGGGCTTTGCCGCGCATTCGCCAGCGGTCAAGATGTGCATAGGCGTACCGCGGCCGAGGTGTTCGGCGTTGCGCTGGACCAGGTCAGCGACGAGCAGCGGCGCAATGCGAAGGCGATCAATTTCGGGTTGATTTATGGCATGTCGGCGTTTGGGCTTGCGCGCCAGTTAGGCGTGCCGCGCGACGCCGCGCAGGACTATATGAATTTGTATTTTATGCGTTATCCCGGCGTAAAAAACTACATGGAAACGACGCGTGTGACGGCGCGTAAACAGGGTTATGTCGAGACCCTCTTCGGACGGCGACTGTATTTGCCCGACATCAAGGCCAGCAACGCGCAACGCCGACAATATGCAGAGCGCACGGCGATCAACGCGCCTATGCAGGGCAGCGCGGCGGATATCATTAAACGCGCGATGTTGACGTGTGATCGCTGGCTGCAACAAGCGGATGCGCCCGCGCGTATGATCATGCAGGTGCATGACGAATTGATTTTCGAAGTGGCGGAAGACGCGATCGAACAGGTCACGCACCAGGTGCGCGATCTGATGGTGCGCGCCGCCGAATTGCGTGTGCCCTTGGTGGTGGACGTCGGCGTCGGCGATAACTGGGATCAGGCACACTGATATTGGCCTTGGTTTTGGTGGCCCGCTAAATGCAGGGCTGCGGGATGCTGATCGAAGACATAGAGCAGGCACTGATATATCGTGTAACCAATGCGACGGTTTACGACTATCCGTATCCGCACGTCTATATCCAGGACATCTTTCCGGCGGATTACTATCAAGAAATACTCGATCACTTGCCGGCGGACGAGCACTACGTGTGTATCAGTGATACCGGCCGCGTAAAAGGCGAGCGTTACGCTGCGCGTTTTGTCATTGACCTCTCTACGTCTACGTTGGAACAATTGAGCCCCGCACTGCGCGAATTTTGGCAAACCTGCGCCCGTTATTTATTGGGAGGGCCGTTTTTGGGCGGGTTGATGACTCGTTTTAAACACCCGATAGAAGAACGCTTTCGTCAACACACGGCGGGTCGCGTTTCACTGGAATCGCAGCTGTTATTGACGCGCGACAAGACGGGCTACGATATCGGCCCACATACCGATGCCCCAAGTAAATTATTGACGCTATTGTTTTATTTGCCTAAGGATCACGGCCAAACGCATCTCGGCACCTCGATTTACGTGCCGAAAGACCCCGCGTTTCGCTGCCCAGGGGGGCCGCATCACCCGTTTGAAAAGTTTAAAAAGGTCACGACGGCGCGTTTCGCGCCCAATACCGTGTTTGGTTTTTTGCGCAATGACCAGTCATTTCACGGAGTAGAAACCATACAGGATGCCGAGATATCGCGCAATTTATTGATTTTCAACGTTAAGGTTAAGTGAGCGCAGAGGTTTGCGTGATACACGCGCCTATGACAGAAAAAGCGAGATTCAGTTGCGCAACGCCGTCTTGCGGTGCAATTTGCAGCGCACGCTGATAACACGTCGCCGCCTGCGAAAAATCCCCTTGTTGAAAATAGACATGGCCTAGGCCGCGCCATGCATCTAATCTCTGCGGGTGATCACTGGCGAGTGCGGAAAAGTGTGCTAAGGCTTCCGTGTAGCGTCCAAGGGTGAAGAGTGATTCGGCATATTGCGCGCGCGTGAGAGGGTTTGCGGGCTCTAGTGCATGCGCGGTTGCAAAGTTTTGTGTAGCAAGTTCGATTTCCCCGTTTTTTTGGTAAGCGGCACCAAGATTTAGGTGGAGCGCCGCATTTTGCGGTTCGATCCGAGTGGCCGATAAAAAGCGTTCAATCGCCGCATCGTAGCGTCTTCCGCGCATATAACACGCGCCCAAAATATTTAATACAGCGACATCGGCGGGGTGTTGCCGATAGGCCGCCTCCGCGTATTCGATGGCCGTCGGCGTCTGACCGCTATTGAGCGCCGCGAGCGCCTGATCCAGTAAATTTGGTGTATTCACGCGTGGTTAGATCCCCTTGTTGGCTACACTTATGCAAGTAGTATGCAGGTTAATCCCGGCGCATATTTCGTTATGACCTCACTCGACACCCTCCCGACACGTATTGCAGAAAATCTACGCCGAATAGGTGATACGCGGTTCTTAACTATCGTACATGAGGGCATAGAAGACCAACATTATACCTATCGACAATTGTGGGAAACTCAGCAGAGGTGGGCGGCGCACTACCGTCACCACGGAATCGCGCCGCGCGGCACGGTAATTATTATTTTGTCGCATGGGATAAGCTTGTACGGGGCGATCGGGGGCGCGTTGCTAGGTGGGTTTGTCCCTAGCGTATTTGCGGTGCCATCCGTAAAAATATCGGAAGAATACTATATAAATAATATTTGCACGCTCATCGCGCAGAGCGAGGCCGCTGTCATAGTCGCCGATGACAGTATTGCAAATAAACTGCGTCCGCACCTGTTCGCAAGACATATCGCCACCCCAGTGATACCGGAAAATCCGCGAAATGAAAGCGGGGTGGACGACGCAATGTATACCGGTGACCCCGACGATATCGCGTTTTTGCAATATTCATCCGGTACTACGGGTTTGAGGAAGGGTGTCGCGATCAGCCATCGCGCACTGCTGTGGCAGGTAGATCGGTATGCGCGTGCATTGGAACTGCAACACAGCGATATAATTGCGAGTTGGCTGCCGCTCTATCATGACATGGGTCTGGTCGCATGTTGGCTGTTGCCATGGTTGACGGGAACGCGCCTTATTTCGATGTCAGCATTTGATTGGGTGCAGCGCCCGGCGTTGCTGCTGGACAAAATCACCAATTACCGTGCAACCTTGTGTTGGTTACCGAATTTTGCGTATCACCATACCGTGACGCACATCGAACGCACTGAGCAACCGCAGTGGACATTGAACTCGATGCGCATGTTTATTAATTGCTCCGAGCCGATAGGCGCATCCACTCATGCAAATTTTCAGCGCGCCTTAGCAAATTTCGGTGTCACCGAAGCGCAGTTGGGAAGCTGCTATGCGATGGCGGAAACCACCTTTGCTATCACTGCAAGCCGCCCGGGTGCGGTTGCTCGCGTGGAACGCGTAGATGCGACCGCTTTTGCAATAAAAAAAATGGCAATTCCCGCTGGCCCGGGGGTGGCGTGCAAGGAGTTCGTGAGTTCAGGCGCGGCGTTGCCGGGTGTGGAAATACAGATATTAGATGACACGGGCCAAAAATTGGATGAACACCACGTCGGCGAACTGGTGGTACAGTCACCGAGTTTGTTCAAAGGCTATTTTAATAATGTAGAGGAAAGTCGGCGTGTGCTTGGAGGCGAAGGCTTTTTTACCGGGGATTTAGGCTACCGCGCGAATGGTGAGTATTTCATCGTGGGTAGAAAAAAGGATGTCATTATCGTCGCGGGTAAGAATATATACCCGCATGACATTGAGCAAGAACTCAATGCAATCGACGGCGTGATTCCGGGGCGCTGCGTAGCGTTTGGGATTGTAGATCAACACAGCGGTACGGAAAAAATAGTCGTGATCGTAGAAAGCCAGCGCTGGACAATTGCTGAAAACTGCGGCGAGATTCAGCGTGTGATATTTTCATGCGTGCAATCCCATGTCGATGTTACACCGGCCGACGTTCGCATCGTTGAACCCGGATGGTTGATAAAGTCCAGTTCGGGAAAGATAGCGCGGATTTTGACGCGAGAAAAGTATATAAAAAATTTTGAATCAGATTCAAATAAAGTTGACAAAACGACTTCCGAAAATATCACTGGCATGCACGCAAGAGATCGTGTATGGGTCGCCCTACGCAGTGCACTTGCCGGGCCGACGATTGCGATGGTGCGCGATGATGAAACACCCTTGATGACCAGCGGACTCTTGGATTCGTTGTCGTTCGCGGCATTGTTGGTAGCGCTGGAGAAAACTTTCCAGGTGGCGCTGCCGCCCACTACGCTAGACGACGCCCGGCAGTTCGATAGTGTGAAAAATATTACTGCCTTGATGGCACGTCTGACGCGCGTTAACTCACCGCAAGAAAATGGGGCCACCACGGATTGGTACGCACAGGCGGCACGCCAATTCGTTGCAGGTGAAGATCTACGAAAATATCGAATCGCGCCGCAACTCGCCGACGCAGACCGCTTGCCAGCGCAACGCGATCCACAGTTGGGTATCATCAGTCTGGCTAATTTTAGATCCGAAACGCTCAATACCGATGCACAGGGCTTTCGTTGCACCGTACGCGACGGGTGTACGTTAACA
>JAOUGF010000159.1 GCA_029857925.1 Gammaproteobacteria bacterium | reverse complement strand
GCGGTTCCCCCCGCGCCTGCCGCAAAAACGCCACTGCAAACAGCGCCGTTGGCCGCGCAAATCACCATCGACGATTTCGCCAAGATAGACTTACGTGTGGCGCGTATTGAACACGCAGAGCGGGTGGAAGGTGCGGATAAATTGCTGCGTTTGACGTTGGATCTGGGCGGCGAAAAGCGGCAGGTATTTGCGGGGATACGTTCGGCATACGAACCCGCGGATCTGATCGGGTGTATGACCGTGATGGTCGCCAATCTCGCGCCGCGTAAAATGAAATTCGGCGTATCGGAAGGTATGGTGTTGGCGGCTGGACCAGGCGGCAAGGATATCTTCATCCTGCAACCCGACAGTGGCGCGCAACCCGGCATGCAGGTGAAATAACGCGACATCTTAAGAGGCGGATCCCATGAAGGAATTTTGGATCATTTTTATCGGCACGGTGTTGGTTAACAATTTCGTGTTGGTGAAGTTCTTAGGGTTGTGCCCTTTCATGGGCGTGTCGCGAAAATTAGAAACCGCGATGGGCATGGGGCTGGCGACCACGTTTGTGTTGACGTTGTCGTCGTTGTGCAGTTATCTCGCAGATACCTATTTGTTAGAACCGCTGGGTCTGCAATATTTAAACACCATCACTTTTATTTTAGTGATCGCAGTGGTCGTACAATTCACCGAGATGGTGATACACAAAACCAGTCCCGTACTTTACCAAGTATTAGGTATTTTTTTACCGTTGATCACCACCAATTGCGCGGTGCTGGGCGTCGCGCTATTAAATGTGCAGCAGAAACACGGTCTGTTGGAGTCCACGTTTTTTGGCTTCGGTGCGGCCGTCGGATTTTCGCTCGTGCTGGTGTTATTTGCCGCGATGCGTGAGCGGGTGAATGTCGCCGATGTGCCCGTCGCATTTCGCGGGTCGGCGATTGCGTTAATAACGGCAGGCCTGATGTCCATCGCCTTCATGGGCTTCTCCGGCCTGGTGCGAGGTTAGGCGTGGCGATACTCGCGCTCGCGTTGCTGGCGGTCGTATTCGGTGCGGTATTAGGCTATGCCGCCGTGCGTTTCCGTGTCGAAGGTGATCCGTTGGTGGATAAAATTGACGCCATCTTGCCGCAAACGCAATGCGGCCAATGCACGTACCCCGGCTGTCGGCCCTACGCAACCGCGATCGCGCATGGCGAGGCCGACATCAATCAGTGCCCGCCGGGCGGAGAGGCCGGCATACGCGCGTTGGCGGAATTATTGGGGCGCGAACCCAAGCCACTGAACCCGGAAAACGGCGCGGAAAAACCGAAAAGTGTTGCAGTGATCGATGAAAAAATCTGCATAGGATGCACGTTGTGCATACAAGCCTGCCCGGTGGATGCGATACTGGGCGCGGCTAAATTAATGCACACCGTTATCGCTGCGGAATGTACGGGGTGTGAATTGTGCATTCCTCCCTGCCCGGTCAACTGTATTGTAATGCTGCCGCTAAAGATGGATCCTGCGACATGGAAATGGCCTTACCCGCAAATACCGGTCAAACACATTGCAGGCGCACACCCGTGATGAGGCGCAAGGTCTAACGCGATGGCGCGACGTCTACACAATTTCAACGGCGGGCTGATGCTCGACGACCATAAGCACGAGCCGACGCGGATCGCCGCGGCCCCGTCGCATATTCCTCCGCGCCTTTATTTGCCGCTGCATCAACACATCGGCAGTCCTGCGGCGCCGGTGGTACAGGCAGGGGATGAAGTATTAAAAGGGCAGCTCATAGCGCGCGCGACGGATTATATTTCTGCGGCGGTACACGCCTCCAGTTCCGGTGTGGTGGAGGCAATTGCAGATTTTCCTCTGCCGCATCCATCGGGATTGCAGGGGCCGTGTATCGTAATTCGCACCGATGGACATGATCGCTGGTTGAAACGTGATCATCTACCGCGTCGCGATTTTCGTAGTCGCGATGCACATGAATTGCGTCAGGAGATACGCGACGCTGGCATCGTTGGCATGGGCGGGGCGGGGTTTCCCACCGCCGTGAAATTGAATCCCGGGCCGAAAAATAAGATCGACACGCTGATTTTAAACGGCGCCGAATGCGAGCCGTATATCACGTGTGACGATTTATTAATGCGTGAGCGGCCCGAAGAAATCATCGAGGGTATGCGCGTGATGTTGCATATCCTCGGCGCGGCCAACGGCGTTATCGCGATAGAGTCGAATAAGCAGGAGGCCTATCGCTGCATGTTGGCGGCGGTGCAGGCGGTGCGTGACGCCGCGCTGGAGGTCATTATGATCCCCACGATCTATCCTACGGGTGGTGAAAAACAATTAATAAAGGTGCTGACAGGACGTGAGGTGCCCGCACGCGGGTTGCCCGCAAATATCGGTGTCGTCATGCAGAATGTGGCCACCGCGGCGGCGGTATATCGTGCCGTGGTGTTGGGCGAACCCTTGGTGTCGCGTTACCTTACGCTGGCAGGCGGCGTGCCGCATGCGTGCAATCTGGAAGTATTATTAGGTACGCCGATCCAGTTTTTAATTGAAGAATTGCATGGTGTGCGCACTACGGTGGATAAGATTATCATGGGCGGCCCGATGATGGGATTTGCGTTGCATTCGGACCAAGCGCCGGTGATTAAAACCACCAATGCGATTTTGCTTTCAACGGTGGCGGACCGCCCGTTACCGGCACGCGGCGAGCCCATGGCTTGTATACGTTGCGGCGAGTGCGCGCGGGTATGCCCTGCACAATTATTGCCACAGCAGCTCTACTGGTACGCGCGGGCGCGCGAATTCGAGCGCGCCCAATCACATCATTTGTTCGATTGCATAGAGTGCGGTTGTTGCGATTACGTATGCCCCAGTCACATCCCGTTGGTGCAATATTATCGTTATGCAAAGACTGAGATCAGCGCGCAATTGCGTGACAAACAACGCGCGGAAATCGCCCGTGAGCGCCACGAATCACGCCAACAACGTCTGGAACGCCAAAAATTGGAACGCGCGCAACGCCATGAGGCGCGTAAGGCGGTGGTGGAAAGCGGTTCACTCGATGAACTCGCAAATGCGGAAAGTCGCGACGCGAAAAAGGCGGCCATCCAGGCGGCGGTCGAACGCGCTAAGGTAAAGCGTGAATCCAGCGGGTTGGAGGTGAAAAATATTGATGGCCTTGCGCCAGAGGCGCAACAAAAGATCGCAGAGGTGGAGGCGAGACGTGCGCATCGTCCGCCCCCCGATGACAATACCGTCAAATGAGGATGCGCATGTTGCCGTTAAAAACCCCGAGTTCCCCCCACGCACATGCGATGAGCAGTGTGTCGATCGTCATGCTGAAGGTTATCGTCGCGTTGATACCGGGCATTATTGCCAGTGTATATTTTTTTGGTTGGGGAACGTTGATCAATGTCGTTTTAGCTGCGGCGACGGCGCTGCTCAGCGAGGCCTTCGTGCTGCGTTTGCGCGGGCACGCGGTAATGCCCGCGCTTTTGGATGGCAGCGCATTGGTGACCGCGTTGTTGTTGGCGGTCGCGTTGCCTCCAATTGCGCCGTGGTGGATCAGTGTGTTGGGGAGTCTGTTCGCGATTGTCATTACCAAGCAACTGTATGGTGGTTTGGGCTACAATCCTTTTAATCCCGCGATGGCCGGATATGCGTTTTTATTGATTTCATTTCCCGCGGCGATGACGACCTGGCTGTTGCCGGAGGTGGTCAGCGGTGTACATCTCAATTTAATTGAATCCTTGCGCGTTATTTTTTTACAAAAATGGCCGATGGAATTACACGTAGACGCCGTCAGTATGGCGACGCCCTTGGATTTAATAAAGACCCAATTGGGCGTGCATAGAACTATTTCCGAAATCCGCTTTGGCACGAGTATTATCGGTGATTTCGGCGGCAAAGGGATAGAATGGGTTGGCAATTGGTATTTATTGGGTGGCTTGTGGTTGTTATACATGCGCGTCATCACTTGGCACATCCCGTTTTTGATGTTGGCGACGCTGTTTGCGTTCTCTACGTTATTTAGTTTGTATGACCCAGACGTGTATTCTTGGCCGATGTTTCATATCTTCAGCGGCGGCACGTTATTGTGCGCGTTTTTTATCGCCACCGACCCGGTCACGGCGGCGACCACGCCGCGGGGAAGGTTGATTTATGGTGCCGGTATAGGCGCGTTGATTTATATAATTCGTACTTGGGGCGGCTATCCAGATGCAGTGGCGTTTGCCGTGTTGCTGATGAATATCGCGGCACCTACCATAGATTACTATACCCAGCCGCGAGTTTATGGTTATGACAAATAACGGCACGCTAAAAAGTGTACGCATCGGTGTGCTCGTATTGGGGCTGTTCGCAGTCGCGGCTACCGGCCTGGTGGTATTGGTGCACACGCTGACGCATGAACGCGTGATCGCCAATGAGCGTGCGGCCGTGTTGCGCAGCTTGTTCGCGTTGGTGCCGCAAACTCAGATAGACAATGATTTATACAATGACGTTGTCGAGGTGCGCGATCCGGAATTATTGGGTTCATCGAGTCCAGTAAAGGTGTTTCGAGCGCGTAAATCCGGGCAGCCTGTCGCGGCGATATTTAACGTCGTTGCGCCGGACGGGTATAGCGGCCCCATTGCACTGTTAGTCGCGGTGGACGTGAAGGGTGGCGTGTTAGGGGTGCGCGTGGTGAGTCACAAGGAAACGCCGGGGTTGGGCGACAAGATAGACGAACGACGCACACCGTGGGTGCGTGGTTTCGAACAAAAAGACCTGCAAAATCCATCCTTACAAGGCGGGTGGGCGGTGAGGCGCGACGGTGGTGTGTTCGATCAATTCAGCGGCGCGACAATCACGCCCCGCGCGGTGGTCAAGGCGGTCAAAAACGCATTGGTCTATTATTCTAAACACAGAGATGAATTGTTTGCCGCACCCAATGTACAGGAGATTGCGCAATGAGCGCCCCGACTTACGGATACATTTTCAAGGAAGGCTTGTGGCACAATAACACGGGCCTGGTGCAGCTTTTGGGGCTATGCCCGTTACTGGCGGTGTCCACCAATGTCGTAAACGGGTTGGGGCTGGGCCTGGCGACGATGTTAGTCCTCACTGCGACCAATTTCGCAATCTCGACGATCCGTGATTTTGCGCGTTCAGAGTTGCGCATACCGGTATTTGTGTTGGTCATCGCCGCGTTGGTTACCGCAGTCCAACTGCTGATAAATGCGTATTTTCATGACCTCTACAATGTGCTTGGGATATTCATTCCATTGATCGTCACCAACTGTGCCGTCATCGGCCGCGCCGAGGCGTTTGCGTCTAAACACGACCCGTTGCGCGCCGCAATTGACGGGTTTGCAATTGGTTTGGGATTCGCGATCGTATTGATGGTATTGGGCGGCATACGCGAATTATTGGGCCAGGGCACTCTGTTTAGTGATGCGCACCTGATGTTGGGCGAATCCTGGCGGGCGATAGAACTGCAGTTTTGGGAAGGCGGAGAAGGTGTGTTGTTAGCGATACTGCCGCCCGGCGCATTTTTCGCATTGGGGGGCCTGATCGCCTGCAAAAATTTAATAGACGCCCATCGCAAAAAGCATACGATTGCGCCTCCCAGTCCGAACAATGCCGCAAAAACTGCGGCCTACGCCAAGGCGGTAAGCTGATATGACACGCGTCAACGTACACAAAAAGACTGTGCTAGGGGTGATCGCCCTCATTTTGCTGTTAGGTGGGTGGGGCGCGTGGCACGCGGTCACATGGTTCGCGCAACGCGAACCAGAGCCTATGGACACCACGGGGTTGCGCGGCGTGATATTGATGACACCGGCGTTGGCCTTACCTGCGTTTCAGTTGGTCGATGGTGACAATGCGAAATTTACAAATGATAGACTAAAAAACCATTGGACATTGCTCTACTTCGGATATACCCACTGCCCAGACATTTGCCCGACCACGATGCAAACCTTGGCCA
>JAOUGF010000158.1 GCA_029857925.1 Gammaproteobacteria bacterium | reverse complement strand
CCATAAAAGCCTCCACATAAAGTTGGGTAAAAAAGGAATGACGTCTACTTAAGTCGAAACGTCTGATTTGAGTTTACTCAAGGGGTTTCCTGCTGTCAAGAAAGAAGGCTTAATAAAGCTGAGTGAAAATAGACTTTGTCTTAAGAGCGCTTGTCAACTCGCTAATGCTAGGCGCGCTCGCAATCCCGTTTCACTCGTAAATCCAATCTCGACAAACCGAATAACACCATACTTATCGATAATAAAACTCATCGGAAAGGCCCGTACATTGAATTGACTTGCCCAATATCCCGCCGGGTCTGCCACGGCAGGAAAACTTAAGCCTTGTTCGCGCATAAATGCAAGAACCGCCGCAGGTTCGCCCGACTGACTTGCAACACTGATCACTGAATAATCTTGGGCAAGCCGCTGAATAGAGCCCTGCTCCATTCGACATATCGGACACCAGGTGGCCCAAAAGTGCACCAAAACCGCACCTTCACGCGGGGTTGCAAGGCTGACTTGTTGTCCTGTAATGGTGCGCGCCTCCAATTGTGGCGCCGCTCCCTGTGGGGCGTCCCGCTTTTGGTAGGCCTGTACCGCCCAAAATATACCCAACATCAAGGCGCCCTCTATGGACCAGCGCAATACCCTACGCCGCCATGATGGTCGTGCTTTAATAACCACGTCCTTTTCGGCGTCACTCATATAAAACTACCATTAGCACAACCTCTCGTCCTATACGCAACACGCTTGTGAATTAGAACATAATCCTCGGCGCACGTTCCAAGCAAAAAATAAAAGCGCATGAAGTTTGCACAGAAATCCCTATTTCGTGTGACGAGTCTGGAAAATGCGCGCTATCCCGCTATTTTACTGCCATATGTTTCTCGCGACACTTGTAGGCTGCGGCGGTGGCGGCGAACACCCGACACCGGTATCGTCCCCCACATCGCCCGTCATAAGCAGTTCGGCCATGCATTCAGGTGCAATGTCGGCATACCTTCAAGAGGGCGTCGTCGTAGGTATTGCACCAGGACGCACTGTGGTTAATCGCGCACTGCTACGCATAGTACACGACACCGCCGACGACCCTTCCGCGCTGCAATCACGCTTACACCCTTTGTCATTACGCAATATCAGCGGCACTAGCATAGACCCGACACATGGCGTAGGTGCGGCATTTGACTACCGTGATACACGGCTCAGCCTATTTCGCATTAGCGATGGCGTTGAACTTAATATATACCTTACACAAGACATTTTCGGGGCGCCTACATTGACCTTCGGCGGCGCCAAGGGTGTTTACACCTCTGGCATCATTTTAGATGCCGCCTCACAACGCCTAATCGCCGCCACGAGCCGTGGATTTCTGTTTATAGATTATCATGACCCTCAGCGCCCCACGCTGACACATTCCATCGCCTCGCTGGAAGTTGACCCCGCAAACGGTGTAGAAATCATTGAGCATTTCGCGCTGCATCCGACGTTAAGGGTCGGCGATACCCGCCAGCCATTCCTATTTTCGGGCGGCAACTATCAAAACCGCACCGGTGACGCACTCGTCATTATAGATATAAATGCAGGTGAAGTATTTCGGCCAGACGCGGCAACGAAGGCGCTGTTCATCGTTGACCAATACATCGACTCAATCGCGTTAGACACCGTCTATAATGTAGCACTGTTAAGTGACGAGGGTAGCGGACTTACCTTTGTAGATCTTAATCAATTGCAAATCAATGCTACTGACCACACATTTCATTTACCTGTAAGCGCGGTAACACGCGACACCACCGTGACCAACTTTACGCAGGTTGCGATTTCACCGCAAAATCATCTTGTTTTGTTTGGCGCGGGGATGACACCGGCACACACCTATTTTATCGCTGAATTATCGTCGCCCGCCACAACAATGGGCTTTGCGCGTCGCTCACCTGTATTGACCATGCCGGACATCGTGCTCGCGAATGGAAAACATGTCCCTTGGAGCGGTGCGCAAGACCCGCACGCCGTGGTCGCGGTAGCGACGGATAGCACTGTGTTTGGCTACTGGATGAATGACAGAAACAACGCAATCGCGACTTTCGATATCAACGCCATCTTGAAAAATTCGACGTCGCAAGTGGGATATGACCCCGCGACCGCCTCCCCTCCAGCAACCTACGTGCGCGCTTTACCTTAGCGTGATACGACACTCAACACTTGGACCAACGCAGCCTGCAATTCGGTGGCATTCAGCGGTTTGGTTAAGTGCAATTGAAAGCCCGCCTGCAACGCGCCCTCCCTCTCCTGGGGTGACGCATCGGCGGTAACCGCAAAACAAGGGGCCTTAACGCCGATCGCGCGCAGCTTGTGTAGCAACGCGATCCCATCACAATCGGGAAGGTGCATGTCCAAAAGCACCACATGGTATACCGTGCGTTGCACACATCGCAAACCTTCTGCGCACGTATGAGCCACCTCCAATACAACATTGGGCAATAAACGCGAAAACAACTTTTTCATCAGTTGTGCGTTGACGACGTTATCTTCAACATACAACACCGTACCCGCAATATCATTTGCGATCAACTTGTTCGTCGCGGTTGCGGCCAGCGCTCGGTCGGCCGTAACATGCGGCAATGTAACCCAAAACGCGGCACCTTCACCTTCGTTACTCTCCACACCCATTTGCCCGCCCATCGCAAGGGCAAGTTGTTTGCTCAACGCCAACCCCAAACCTGCGCCTGGAATAGTGCCTTTAACCGCATCCAACCGATTAAACGGAATAAATAATTGATCTTTCAGATGCGCGGGGATGCCCGTACCCTGATCCTTGACGACAATTTTCACTTGGTGGTCTCTATCTGTCGCCACCAAAGTCACTTTGCCGCCGTTTTTACCGTACTTTATCGCATTGGAAAGCAAATTCAACACAACTTGCCGTAAACGGGTGATGTCAGCGCGCGCCATCACGCCTTTATCCACGTGTAAATCAAACTCGACGTTTGAGGCGTCCGCGAGGGGTTTCACGCTTGCAATGCACTCCATAAGCAAGGCTTCCACATTTACGTCGTTGATATCCAGCGTATACTTCCCCGCTTCGACCACCGAAAAATCCAAAATATCGCTGATAAGTTTGAGCAGATGTTTTCCCGCTTTCTGAATTTCATTGCAATATTCGACGCCCTCTTGGCTCGCGACGGTTTCGCGCAAAAGTTGTCCGTAGCCGATAACCGCATTCAGCGGCGTGCGTAATTCATGACTCATATGCGACAGAAACTGGCCCTTGGCCAGGTTTGCGGCCTGCGCCTCCTCGGTTGCCTTGCGCAACCGCCGCTCATTTAATTTGATAATCCACACCATCAACAGCAATGCGCTGCAAAAACCCACATACATCGTCATTCCCATTAGCGCTTTTTTTCGCCACCCTTTTAATGTAATCCCCACATCAAAATAGGTGACCGCATAAAGGTTGATATCGTTTTGAAATCGGTTTAAATCCACATCGTCAATTAAGAATTGGAACTTCTCTTCCCCTGCATTAAATTGCCGTAAAATACTCTCTTGGTCGAGATCCAGGTGCGTTTCCATATCGTGCGCGTGCACGCCAACCAGGGTAGCGTATTGCAACAAGGTCTTTATCCCGTCCTTGCGACCGATCTCCCGCGCGGCGCGTTCATTATCAAACGCAAACGCGAGCACGCTCGAGATACCGTCATCCGCCTCGAAATCGTCAATCACAGACATGACCAATTCATTAAAATAGGCTGTATCTATGGATGCGAACGCCAACAGCCCCAGTCGCTCGTGCGGAGTGATGTATTTCTTGTAAAATACAATGTTATTCAAACTATTTCCGTTATTCACGGCCAAGTGCACGCCGTTCTCGACGTGCGCGTGTAACGCGATTTTTTTCACAAATTCTATTTCCGCCTGATTTAGATGTTCGTATCCTTTGGGAAATCCACATATCAGGCCGTCCCGCGGGGACGCCATATACAATGCCTTGATTTCTTGCGTTTGCCTTACAATGGCATCTAGACCGCCCTTGTCGGCACAGGCTTTTCCGCGCGTCGCCTGACGAATTTCTACATCATTCAAGGTGACATTGATTATCCGCATAAAGCCGCTGATTCTTTCTTGCAACAAATGATTTTTGGCCTCTAAACGTTCGTGCTGCATCATCAACGTATGCTGTTTTTGTTGGTCCAAATCACGGAACGTGAATACCCCACCCA
This sequence comes from Gammaproteobacteria bacterium, assembly GCA_029857925.1. Lineage (GTDB taxonomy): Bacteria > Pseudomonadota > Gammaproteobacteria > S012-40 > S012-40 > CAKKRP01. The sequence continues at coordinate 1,756 of JAOUGF010000158.1, read as the reverse complement.
CAAAAATCACCAGCGCCGCCACTAAGATCGTTACGTGGTCGGTAACCCAAGAAGTTATATTCTGTTTTTTTTGTCTATTTTCCAAGACCAACGCCTCGACCCGATGCAATAGAACCGTAACCGTTTATCGACGCAACGTCACACGATGATATCCGACGCGTATACCGGACGCTACGACCGCGCGCTCATACTCAACACATTGCATCCTGCAAGCAAAGTACCGGATAAATGGCGCCTATCCGCACACCAAAACAGTGCAAGCTCAGCGCTGAGATAAGAAACACCGCTGACCAAAACCACCGTTTTTTACACCACTTTTAGCCTGTTCAAAAATACCTTGCAGCGGGCTGGATTAAACTAACGCGTCAACCACAGATATTGTTGCGCTTGAGGTTAAACACATATCGACCGGAAAAACCTACGACTGAAATCAACTTGTACACATATCAGTTTATTTATTATTCCTCATTATTTAAAACCCATCTATAAAGTAACTTTTTGCATTGTCTTTATTACTTCTAGCCTTAATTTAATCTTTACAATCAATCCGCGCAATCATGCGAAACTGGCGTTGCAAATCCACGACAGGTTTGCATTTTTTTTGTGATATATTATACCTAGACGCAAAAGTAAAATTTATAGCCTCCATTATCAAAGCCATCGGCATCCGCAATATTAATTCACCAAGGAGCCCAACGTGACTGAATCCGATTTTGATGTGATCGTTGTCGGCAGCGGGCCCAGCGGTAGTATCGCTGCCTATCATCTTGCGGCTGCAGGGTGGCGCGTCTGCATCTTGGAAAAATCCTGCTTACCGCGCACCAAAATTTGTGCGGGCGGGCTGTCGAACAAGGCATTCAGGTTTCTGCCGTTTGATATTGCGCCGGTCATCGAACATAGGTTGCAAGGCGCATTGTTGAGCCATAACACTAAGCATTTTTTCACCTTGGATGTCGCTGATGCAGGCGTCACCGTGCGTCGCGATCAATTCGATTATTTTTTAGTGCAGCAAGCCTGCGCACGAGGCGCGCAACTTTTCACTTCACGCACTGTTATTCATTACACCGTAGATGCGCAGGGCGTTGTGCATGTAGTAACGAGCGACGGCCACTTTCGTGCCCGCGTATTGGTCGGCGCGGACGGCGCAAACAGCCAGGTGCGGCGTATCGGCTGGCCACATCTACGCCCTACCTTCGCATTTGCCAGTGAAGTGCTGTTGCCCTACGAGCAACTGGCGCCTGCGCTCACGCATCGCGCGTGGGTGGATACCGGCGCGCTTGCGCATGGTTATGGCTGGGTATTTCCGAAGGCCGATCATTATAATGTCGGGGTCTATCGTTGGCGCAAAACCGCCGCCAACACGTCGATGCAACACGAATTACAAAAATTTATCACCCAAAATGCGATTCCCGGTGACGGGCACCGCGCGCTGTCCGCACCGATACCGATCGCGCCCGTTGCGCGCAACCTAACTCACGGCCCGGTGGTCTTAGTGGGTGACGCCGCCGGGTTAGGAGAGGCTCTATTCGGTGAAGGTATTTACTATGCGCTGGCCAGCGGCACACACGCCGCGCATACGATAGATCGCCACCTGCGCGAAGGCACGCCATTACGTGAATATAACTACACGTTACAGGCGTTACGCCGCGATCTGAGCTATGCGCGGCTACTCGCCGGCATCGTCTATCGCGCACCACGCGCCGTGTATCACGCACTGCTCCGCCACCCGTGGCTTAATCGCTATTTCACTGGATTA
>JAOUGF010000157.1 GCA_029857925.1 Gammaproteobacteria bacterium | reverse complement strand
CGTGTATGAAATTAAGGAGGCGTTGATGGTGACGAATGAATTGATAGGAGGTGTAGAGTCAGAGATTGGTGCGCAAGAAAGCGTGCGCCAAATCCTGACATTCCATCTTGCCGGTGAAATTTTCGGATTTGATATTTTACGCGTGAAGGAAATACTCGAATTCGGGCAAATCACGGCCGTACCGTTGATGCCGGCCTTTGTGAAAGGCGTAATTAATTTGCGTGGCGCGGTGGTGCCTGTCATAGATCTGCTTGCCAGATTTGATCGGCCGTCTTCGAATCTTTCGCGGCGGACCTGCATCGTGATTTTAGAAACGGACTATGACGGCGGCAAGCAGGATTTGGGTGTGGTGGTGGACGCAGTGAATGAAGTACGTGAATTGGCTAACCGTGATATCGAATCCGCCCCGAAGTTCGGTGCCGCAATACGCGCAGATTTTATTGAGTGTATGGCGAAAGTGAAGGAGAATTTTACGATTGTATTGGCGGTTGACAAGGTGTTGTCGTTAGAGGAAATGGCGGATTTGGCGCGCCATACATCGGGTAACTCGTCAGCCTCTAAGTATCGGCATTAGATGATTATATGAGGCGGCAGGTGCGAGGAGCCGCGCGTTATTATGCAAAATAAATCCAGCGAAACACCCGGCATATTTTCGGAGGCGGTCGACCTCAGCGATGCGGAGTTCAAACTGATCAGTGAGATGCTGGAACGGCTTGCCGGGATACACTTGTCGGTCGCCAAAAAGACCTTGGTGGTTGGGCGTCTGTCAAAACGATTGAGACATCTTAAACTCGATAGCTTCAAAGATTATTTTAGCTATATAAGCAACGCGGTCAACAAGGCGGAGTTGGCGATCGCCGTTGATTTATTGACGACCAATGAGACATCCTTTTTCCGCGAGCCCAAACATTTCGATTTTCTAAACGCCGTCGCGTCCGCCCATCCGCGTGGAAAGCCGTTTCGTGTATGGAGCGCCGCGTGTTCTTCCGGGCAGGAGCCTTATACGATCGCATTGGTGCTGTCACAAGCGTTGGGAGAGTCCTCACCTTGGGAGGTCGTCGCGTCAGATTTAAGTGAACGGGTCTTAAACAAGGCGAAAGAGGCGTTTTTCCCGATCGAGCAGGCGCAACAAATCCCGCAGGAATTGTTAAAAAAATACGGCCTAAAAGGGCGTGGAGAACAGGCCAATGTCTTTACGTTCGAGCCCGCGCTGAAGCGTAGGATCAGCTTTAAACAGCTCAATTTAACCAATAAATTGCCTGATATTGGCAGTTTCGACGTGATTTTTTTACGTAATGTGCTGATTTATTTCCAGGTGGAAATCAAAAAGAAGGTGGTGGAGAACGTGGTGACAGTGCTTAAACCCGGCGGGACATTGCTGATCGGGCATTCGGAGAGCCTGCACGGTGTCACGGATTGCGTGAAAATGATTAAACCTACGACATACCAGAAAGGTGAAAAATAGGGCGTGTGTTACACACGACGAGCCTATCTTTTTACATCAAATGTTTCAAACGTTTGAAGTTCGGCCAATGGTTCGGTAAGCACATGCGTGACCTGCGCACGGGCGGGGCCTTGGTGCAACCACAATTCGAATCCGTCCAGTCGTTCGCGTTCGCCACAGGCCACGACCTCGACATTTCCGTTCTCCAAATTGCGCACCCAACCGGTCAATTGCAACGCCAGCGCGCGTTCGCGGGTGGATTGACGAAAAAATACACCTTGTACCTTGCCTGTCACGATGTAGTGCATGCAGTTGCTCATGGCAGGCGTATGCTGGCCTTCATGCCTGCCGTTGCGTAGGTGCCTTGCGGGTCAAACGCGGCCGTGAGCGTCCAACCATCCTTGCTCTGTTGCGGGATCAATTCCCTGACGTGTGCGGTAACCCGTTTGCCGCCTATATACAGCGAGATAGGGTTGCCGATATTCAGCCGCGCGGCCTGGCCGGCGGACAGCGTCGCACGCGCGATCAAGTGCGCGCTTTCGCCGACTTCGATGAGTATGGGGGCTTGTGTGCTGGTTTGTACAAATTGGCCGAGTTCGACATGGCGCGCGAGTAATACGCCGTCGTAGGGCGCGCGGATTTCGCTGTAATTTAAGTCATACTCCGCGTTGGACAATGCGGCACGCGCCGCTGCAAATCGGTGTTGTGCCTCTGCAAGTGCGATGGCGCCCAATGCGAGCTCGTGTTCGGACAGCATTTTGCGTTGATTTAGCTCGTTGATGCGCTGATTCTCGAGTTTGGCCTCGGCCAACATGAGGTCGCGATAGGCGGATTCGGCGTGTGCCGCGTCCACACGCGCTCGATATACGCGTTGATCCAGTTGTAACAGGAGCTGCCCGGCCTTAACCGCTTGTCCGACCGCGACCGGCAGATCCACCACGACGCCCGAGACTGCGGTACCCAGCGCCGATTTGCGCCCCCAATCAATGCGTGCGTCGATGTCTGCGGCGTGCGCGAACAGTGGCGTGGCGGATAGTAAAGCGGCGGTAGCCCAGCGGCAAAATAATCTAGCGTTCGTCATTTAGGGGCCTTTCCTGTTGTCGTCGGTTGTCCGGTCAGCGCCTGTAATCGTGCCCACAATAGCGCGGCGCGATAGTCGGTCTGCGCGATGGTGAGTTCCGCGCGCGTAAGTTCGACCATCGCGTCACCCAAATCAGCGCGGACTTCTTGTTCATACAGCGTGCGTGAACGATCCAAATAAGCGCCGCGGTAATCTAACAAGGCCTTGGCGTCATCGCGTTGATATTTTATTTTACTGAGATTTAACCAACAGTCGAGTACCGCGTCGGCCACCGCGCGTTCACGTTCCAATAAATCTGCCTCCAGACGGCGTACGTCGGCGTTTGCACTATCGACCTGTGCGCCAACGCGCCCGCCTTGATACAACGGAATATTTAGCGTGACAGCGGCGCGCCAATGGTCGTTGCCGCCGATGTCGCGGCTGTATTTTCCGGCCTCGGCCTCCGCGTCAAGCGTTGGAAAATAGTGCGCGCGTGCGGCCAGGCGGCGTTCTTGTGCCGCCTGCAGTTGGGCGCGCACGGCAAGCAGTAGCGGATTGTCGCGTTGCGCTTGGCGCTGAAGTTCTGCTACGTCGGGCAAGTTTTGCGGCAATTGTATCGCCGCAGGCGGGGTGAGTTTAGGTGACAATTGGCCGGGTCGATTTAATGCGATCGCCAATTGCGCGCGTGTTGCGCGTTGATTATAGAGCGCGGCATAACGTTGTGCGCGTACATGTTGAGATTCGCTATAATTTTGCGTGACATCGAATTCAGAATTTTGTCCGACGTCTTTACGTTCGCGTGTGCGATCATAGCGTATGAATGCGGTGGCCATGTTTTCATTGTGATGCGCGAATTCCAAATCGGCCAGTAACACGGCGAAATAGCGTTCCATGATCTCGAGTTGACGTTGGCTGCGTACCTCTATCACCTGCAGTCGTTGCGCGTCCGCCTGCGCTTGCGCCGCGGCGGTCTGGTGTGTACCGCGCCCAAAGTCGAAGATGCGTTTGCGTGCATAAAGGCGTGCGCGATGATCTTCGTTACCTAGGGCGGAAAGTGCCGCGGGGGGCTCTATCCAGCGCGCACTGGCGTCTGCGCCCAACACCAATCCGCTTTGACCCGCTTGATCGTCGACATTGGCCAGCGCGGCGGCGAGGTTGGCCTCGGCGCGCAATAGTTGGGGATGGGGTTCATCCGCCAATGACAACGCGTAGTCGAGCGTTAACGGCTCGGGTAGCGTAGTCTCCGCCGCATAGGTAGACGTCATCGCCATCGCCAACAGGGCGGCAAAGCACTTGACCGAGCGCGACATTAGGGTGCGGTGGCCCAGCGTGTGTCGCGTTTGAAATTCACGAATGGCATTGTTTTGTAGTGCTCGTCGAGCACGTATTTGCCGAGCAGCATAAATTCGTTGGCGTCGGCGGTACGTCCCGTATAACGGGTGGTTTTGTTGCCGTCGAGATCGAAAAAGCCGATGACCGGCGTGGCACGCACGCGATGGCGGGCGGCGAAATCTTTTTGCTTGATATGTTCTCCGTTGAAATCGACCATCTCGACATCGCCTTCGATGTCCACCGCCAACAATAAAAAATTGGCACGGAAGTAGGCCTGTACTTCCGCTTGGCTGAACACGTTTTCTTTCATATAGTGGCAAAATGGGCATTCATCCATTTCAAAAAATACCATGATGCCTTTTTTACCCTGTGCGCGCGCGTTTTGCAATTCTTCCTTGAAATCGCCGAAGCTATCGTTAAAAAAGTATTTGTAGGCGTCGCGCGCGTCCGCCGCGTGTGCGGCGGGCCAAATTCCGGCCGCTAAAATAAATAAAAGGGTGTACTTAACGAGGCTTTTCATGGGTGTGACCGGCCGTTGGAGGGAGGGTGGGCCCACGATATTTGGCGAGGGCGGCTTCTAAGGATTTGCGATTGACCATACCGGTATGAGCATAAACCACTTCACCTTTAGGGGATATTAAAAAGGTCGTCGGCAGACCGGTGAGGTTGCCCAACGGGCTACCGTCGTCCGGGTCGGCGAGTAAAATGGGGTAGTTGACCATATAGTCTTCTAAAAAGGTACGCACGTGGCCAGGGGTGGTGGCTTCCGCGTTGATGCCGACCACGACGGCGTCCTTGTCTTTGTGGGCATCATGAAAAAAGATCAGTTCTGGGATCTCCGCGCGGCAGGGTGGGCACCACGTGGCCCAATAATTCACCACCACCCATTTGCCCCGGTATTGCGACAGGTGTTGCAACTTGCCGTCTATATCGTTCAGCGCCATGTCTACCGGTGCGGCCAATGCGGCATGGCCCAAAAACGCCAATATCCACCCTATGTACATCACAATTCGCATGAATATCCCGAGTTAAAACGTTAAGATAGTGGATTCATAGTCGGGCACCGTGTGCCGTTATTATCAATACATTGACCGCCCAATACCGCGAGAGGTTCCCGATGCGAGGTACTGCATGATCACCGTGCGCCAAGACGATTTTATCACCAGCGTCGCCGATGCCTTGCAATTTATTTCATATTATCACCCGCTGGATTTTATCCAAGCGATGGGTGCGGCCTATGACGCCGAGCCGTCGCCCGCCGCGAAGGATGCGATCGGGCAGATACTGCTGAATTCACGCATGTGCGCCCAGGGGCACAGGCCGGTGTGTCAAGACACCGGGATCGTCGTCGTGTTTGTTAAGGTCGGCATGCAGGTGCGCTGGGACGCAACGTTAGACGTGGAGGCGATGGTCAACGAGGGCGTGCGGCGCGCCTATCTGGACGTGCGCAATCCGTTACGCGCGTCCATCGTCGCCGATCCGGCCGGCACGCGTACCAACACGCGCGACAACACGCCGGCGGTCGTGCATGTGTCGTTGGTTGCGGGGGATCGCGTGGAGGTGTGGGTCGGCGCGAAGGGCGGTGGTTCCGAGAACAAGGCCAAACTCGCGATGCTGAACCCCTCCGACGACGTAGTGGAATGGGTGGTCAACACCGTCGCCGGGTTGGGCGCGGGCTGGTGCCCGCCGGGTGTGCTCGGCATCGGCATCGGCGGCAGTGCCGAAAAGGCCGTGTTACTGGCCAAGGAATCGTTGTTGACCGCCGTGGACATGCCGCAGTTGCGCGCGCGGGGCGCCCAGACGACGTTAGAAAGGCTGCGCTTGGACATCTTTGAGCGCGTGAACGCGCTAGGCATAGGCGCGCAAGGCCTCGGGGGTGCGACAACGGTGTTGGATGTGAAGATACTGGATTACCCCACACACGCGGCATCGAAACCCGTGGCGTTGATCCCTAATTGCGCGGCCACCCGCCACGTGCATTTTGCGCTGGAGGGCAGTGGCCCTGCACAGCTGCAAGCGCCGCGTCTGGAAGACTGGCCACCCGTGACCTGGGTGCCGGATGCGCAGGCGCGACGCGTGAACCTCGATACGTTAACGCGCGATGAGCTTGCAGATTGGCGACCCGGCG
>JAOUGF010000156.1 GCA_029857925.1 Gammaproteobacteria bacterium | reverse complement strand
CTTGGCGGGGGTGGTAGTCCAGCGCCAATGTCGCGTTGTACAGCGATAGGCGCGGGGCGCCTAATTGCAGATATTCCACGCGCGCCTTGGCGCTCACCTTAGAACGCCGCATCCAAGTGATGACACTGTCGCCGCGCGTAGCATAGGTAAAATGCACATCGCTCACTTGCCCATGTATTTTTTCTTGTGTCAGCGATGCGATGTCCAAGATCGGCGCGTTTGCGGATACCTGTAGACTGAGTCCATCAACATGCGGTTCTAGCAACGCGTTGAATGCAAATGCTTGATCGTTCCAACGGCCATCAACCTGTTCCAATGTGAGTTGCGGATACGCATAATGCGCGACGAGCGCAATTTGGCGTAAGTGGTGAGATCGCCACAGAATTTCATCGGCGGAGAGATGAAGGTCAAAGGCGACGTTTTTAGGCAGGTGTTCTATACCGGGCAATGTGATATCTTGCGCAAACAACGATGGTGTGTCATCAGTCTTCGACGGACGCATCCACGCAGCGGTATCCAACTTAGGTGTGTGTAGCCGTGCGGTGATATGGCTTACAGTGGGTTGTGTGTCCCAGTCGATGTCACCGGCGATGAAGCTCGTGTTGATCTGCGCCTTGGTATTGAATTTCCATATGGTTGGGGCGGATTGATAGGCGCTAAGCTGTAGCGCGATCGGCATATCCGCGATGCTGCCCAGCATGGCGAGTTGGTAGCGATGTGCGTCCGTAACCTTCAACGTTGCCGTTTTTAGCGCATATTCGCTTATCGTTTGATCGGAGGTGTGCCGAACGATTTTTATGTTGTCTAAAATAACGTCGGTGATCGCGGTAGTGAAAACACCTTCCGTGTTATTTTCCGTCTCCCTTTGCTGCGTAAAGGTCCAATTATTGGTACCGTCGGAGTTTTGCTCCAAATGGAGAGTCACATTTGCCAAGTATAACTGTCGAATGTCGATGCGGCGCTCCCAAAGCGCGCGCAATCCTACACGCACGTCTATGGTTTCCGCGCGTACCAAATAAGGGCTATGCGCCCACGCGGGATTGCTGATATGCACTTCGGAGAGCGTAAGTTTAGGCGACCAGCCCACCGTCAAACGGATATCACCCTCTATCGAAACATCACGCGACAGGCTGAGGCTGAGCGCCTGTGCCAACGGCATGCGGTACGCGCCGAAATCTAATTGTCGAGTCGCGTATACCGCCGCTAACACGCCGACCAGCGCGATAAATAGAATTGCGATACGGATGTTTCGAAATTTAGTCATAGTCCTGCGCGGCGTAAAAAGAGGTGGCGCGGAAAAGACGCCGACACCGACGGTGAAGACGCGAGATTAAAAATGGATTGCGCGCTTGTCCACCGCCAACGCCGCTTCGTGCATCGCCTCGGACAGCGTGGGATGCGCGTGGATCGTGCGCGCCAAATCTTCGCTGCTTGCCACAAATTCCATTGCGACCACCGCCTCGGCGATCATTTCCGATGCATAGGGGCCTAAGATATGTATCCCTAATACGCGATCGGTGTGCGCATCGGCGAGGATCTTCACCATGCCATTGCCTTCATCCATCGCGCGGGCGCGGCCATTGGCCTTAAACGGATAGCTGCCGATTTTAAATTCAATGCCTTTTTCACGCAGGGATTGCGTCGTTTCACCTACCCATGCGATTTCAGGCCAGGTGTAAATGACCCACGGGATGGTCGCATAATTCACATGGCCCGCTTGCCCGGCGATGCGCTCGGCGACCGCGACCCCTTCCTCAGACGCCTTGTGCGCGAGCATCGCGCCGCCGATCACGTCGCCTATCGCATAGACATTCGGTAACGACGTGCGCCATGCGGCATCGACCACGATAAAACCTTTATCGTCCAATTGCACGCCGACCTCGCGCGCGCCTAGCCCCGCGGTGTTCGGTGTGCGTCCGGTGGCGACGAGTATCTTATCGGCCTTCAGCGTTTGTTCGCCTTGCGCGTCTCGATAAACCAAGTGAGCGGTTTTATTTTTTATGCTGACCGATAGCGGGCTTGCGTTAAATTTCAGGTCCATGCCTTGTTGCGCCAGCAAGCGCTGCGCCTCGGCCGCGATGGATTCGTCACATTTGCCGAGCATTTGACCGCCACGGATCAACACGGTGACTTGGCTGCCCAGGCGTCGCCATACACTGCCCAATTCCAGGCCTATGACGCCACCGCCGATCACCACCAAGTGTTTTGGAATTTCAGTGAAATCCAACGCGCCCGTGGAATCAACGATATATTTTTGATCCACAGGGAGTGTCGATAATGGCGTTGGGACAGAGCCGGTGGCGATAATGATGTGTTTTGCCTCGACGGTTTGCTGCGCGCTGTGTTTGGCGTGTTGCGGCGTGACCTCGATTTGCGAGTTGCTTAATAAACGGGCCTGACCTTTAATCCATGTGACCTTGTTTTTCAAAAATAACGCGGCGACGCCGCTGGTCAACCCGCGCACGATGTCGTCTTTGCGTTTAATCATCACACCGAGATCCAACGCGCATTCCTTGACCGAAATGCCATGCACGCCCAACCGATGTTGCACGCGGTGATAGTGTTCCGACGAATCCAGCAAGGCCTTGGAAGGGATGCAGCCGGTGTTTAAACAAGTGCCGCCCAGTGCGGGTTCATCCTGCTTGTTGATCCAGGGGTCTATGCACGCCGTGCGTAGACCCAACTGCGCGCAACGAATCGCGGCGACATACCCGCCAGGCCCGCCACCGATGACCACGACATCGAAATTCTGCATGCGTACTCCTTACACCTGCAACAACAAACGCGAGGGATCTTCGATGGCGTCTTTCATCGCCGCCAGAAATAACACGGCCTCTTGGCCGTCGATGATACGATGGTCATAAGACAATGCGACATACATCATCGGTCGCGCGACAATTTGGCCGTTTTCGACGACCGGGCGTTCTTGGATTTTATGCATACCCAAGATCGCGCTCTGCGGCGGATTTAAAATGGGTGTCGACAATAGCGACCCGAAGATGCCGCCGTTGCTGATTGTAAAGGTGCCGCCGGTGAGTTCTTCCATCGACAGTTTGCCGTCGCGCGCCTTGGCGCCGAATTGCGCGATCGTGGACTCTATTTCGGCCATGTTTAAGGTATCCGCATTGCGCATAATAGGCACCACCAGCCCGCGCGACGTGCTGACCGCAATGCCTAGATCGAAAAAGCCATGATATACGATGTCGTCGTTGTCGATGGAGGCGTTGACTATAGGATAGCGTTTTAGCGCCTCGATGGCCGCTTTAACAAAAAACGACATAAATCCCAATTTTACATTATAGGTTTTCTCAAATTTGTCTTTGTATTTGTTGCGCAGTTCCATCACCGCGTGCATATTCACTTCGTTGAACGTGGTCAGGCTCGCGGCGGTGTTTTGCGCCTCTTTCAGGCGTTCCGCGATGCGTTTGCGCAAGCGCGTCATCGGTACTCGTTGTTCCGGGCGATCGCCACTTAAGGACAACGGCGGCAGGTTGGACGACGCAGCGGGCGCCTGAAGTTCCGCGAGGGCGTCTACTTTGGTGATGCGCCCGCCCTTGCCGGTGCCGGGGATATTGGCGGTGTTCAGATTGTGCTCGGCAGCGATTTTACGTACCGCAGGACTTAGCTCAGGCGTGGCGGATTTCGCGGACTTGGCAGTCGTCGTTGCCGGTGTCTTGACCGGCGTAGGTGAGACATTTTGGATACCGGCTTGCGCCTCACTATCGACGACGGCGATCACTTCATCGCTCAACACCGATGTACCATTGGGCTTGCGTATCTCCGCCAACACACCGTCCGCAGGGGCGGTGATTTCCAGAACGACTTTATCCGTCTCAAGCTCTATTAATATCTCATCGCGGCGCACGAATTCGCCGGCCTTTTTGCGCCACTGTAACAGCGTGGCATCGGTGATCGATTCCGGTAGCACCGGCACTTTAACATCGAGCTTCATCGCGAATACTCCGTGTAAAATACTATCCTATAGGTTAAAGGCGGCATCTATCAATGCCTTTTGTTGTTGATTGTGTACGCTGCTATAACCCACGGCGGGTGAGGCGGCCGCGACGCGGCCCGCATAAGTAAGCATGCGCGGTGCCATCAGTGTGCGGAATTGGCGCTCGATAAAGAACCAAGCGCCTTTATTCTGTGGTTCTTCCTGACACCATATCAGTTTTACGTCGGGCGCGTAGCGATCGAGTTCCGCGCGTACCGCGACGTCATCAAACGGGTAGAGTTGTTCGATGCGCACGATGGCGACGTCGTGGCGCTTCTGTTCTTCACGTGCGTGCGCCAATTCAAAGTAGACCTTGCCGCTGCACAGAATAACCCGTGTCACGCCCTTGGCATCCAGCGCGGCGACATCCCCGATCACGTTTTTAAATTCGCCGTCGACCAACTCGGACAACGGCGATACGGAACTGTGATGCCGCAGCAGGCTTTTCGGTGTCATGATGACCAGCGGTTTGCGGTACGGGCGTATCATTTGCCGCCGCAAGACATGGAACATCTGTGCGGGCAGACTGGGAATAATCACCTGCATATTATCGTCCGCGCACAATTGCAAATAACGTTCGATGCGTGCCGACGAATGCTCCGGGCCTTGGCCGTCATAGCCGTGCGGCAGCATCATCACCAAGCCGCATAAGCGCCCCCATTTGGCCTCACCCGAACTGATAAATTGATCGATGACGACCTGCGCGCCGTTCGCGAAATCGCCGAATTGCGCCTCCCAGATCGTCAGTGATTTCGGATTGGCCGAGGCGTAGCCGTATTCGAATGCGAGCACTGCTTCTTCCGATAACAGCGAGTCGATTACACTGTAGGCCGGTTGATCTTGCGCGATGTGTTTTAACGGTACGTACACCGTGCCTGTCGCCTGGCAATGCACGGCGGCATGGCGATGAAAAAAGGTACCGCGCCCGCTGTCTTGCCCGGACAAACGCACCGCGAATCCGTCGCGCAACAGAGCGGCGTAGGCCAGCACCTCGGCGCCGCCCCAATCAAAAGGCATCTCGCCTTTGCACATCTTGACGCGGTTTTCAAAGATCTTTGCGACCTGGGGGTGCAGCTCGAAGTCGGGCGGCACGCGGGTGACCGCAGTACCCAATTGCGCGCAGACGTCGGCCGCCACGCCGGTCTTGACCGGATATTGCCATGCCGTGTCGAGAAAGGGCGCCCAGTCGGTGAGCAGCGCATTGCTGACCTTGGGCAAGATGTTAAACGCAACGGGTTCGCCGTGCTCCAGATCTTTGCGATAATGGGTCTTGATATCTTCCGCTTCTTTGGCGCTCAACACGCCCTCGTCTACCAAACGTTGGCTGTATGTCGTCAGCAGCGTCGGCAGCGCGCGAATTTTTTTATACATGATCGGTTGTGTGACAGTCGGTTCGTCGGCCTCGTTGTGACCGTGGCGACGATAACACACCAAATCCAACACGACATCGTTGTGAAATTCCATCCGATAATCGAACAAAATCTGCGCGGCGAGGATCACCGCCTCCGGGTCGTCGCCGTTGACGTGCAAGATCGGCGCTTGTATCACGCGCGCGACCTCAGTGCAATAGTAGGTCGAACGCGCATCCAGCGGATTGCTGGTGGTGAACCCGATTTGATTGTTGATCACCACATGCAGCGTGCCGCCGGTGCCATATCCGCGCGCTTTGGACATATTAAATGTTTCCATCACCACGCCTTGCCCGGCGAATGCGGCGTCGCCGTGCAGCACCACCGGCACCACTTCATAACCGCGTATGTCGTGGCGGCGTTTTTGACGCGCGCGGACCGAGCCTTGCACGACCGGGCCGACAATTTCCAAATGTGACGGATTAAACGCCAGCGTGACATGGATGGGGCCGCGTGGCGTGCGTATATCGCAGGAAAAGCCTTGGTGATATTTCACATCGCCCGAACCGAGTTTGGCCTTGGCGGCATGGCTACCTTCGAATTCTTTAAAGAGTTCACGCGGTGACTTG
>JAOUGF010000155.1 GCA_029857925.1 Gammaproteobacteria bacterium | reverse complement strand
CCAGTGTCGGAAGGAGCGCGTCCGATAATGTGGACGGTTGCCGCGACCGAGGCAAACACTACGTTCACGCTCCTTCCGACACTGGGCGGTTCGGACGCAATACCCAATAATATAAATGGCAGCGGTAGTATCGTTGGCTGGGCAAAAAATACGGCAGGGGTTACCAGGGCGGTTTCCTGGCAAAGTGGCAACATTGCAGAGCTTCCGTCACTGAGTACAGGCACCAGTCAGGCGTATGACATTTCCGATAACGGTTTCATCGCAGGGTATTCCGTAAATTCCAATAATGTATATCGTGCATTGGTGTGGGACGCCAATGGCTATAAAGAGCTCGGCGCCCTGGGCGGTACGGCGGGTTTGGCGTTGGGCATCAACAACGCGGGTACCCACGTCGTCGGCACGGCGGAGACCAAACCCATCGTTTGCTATTACGGCTGTTGGTCGGTCTTTCATGCATTTGTATGGACCGCCGCGAACGGCATGCAAGACCTGGGCGATTTAACCGGCGGAAAGTCCTACAGTTGGGCTAATGACGTGAACGACAAAGGCACGGTGGTCGGCAGTAGCTTTACGCCTGGGAATAATTATCCAGGGTATAACCATGCGTTTATCTGGAAAAATGGCGTGATGCGTGACCTCAACACCTTGGTACCTCAGGATACGACTTGGGAGTTGAGCGACGCAGTCGGGATCAACGGTGAAGGGCAAATCGTCGCATTGCAGGCAATAAAGCCCAATGGCTCAATAATGAATTATGCGAGAAGACTTGTAGTATTAACCCCAAACAAATAACGACCTGACCTACGCTAGGTTACGCGCCGCCGTTTAGCGCGGCGGCGACATTCAATACAAGGTCGGCACGGTTGGAGCGCCACGCCGGGCATGCCTACGGCGTGGTGTGGCTGACGTTGATGCCGCACGGTGGGCATTCGCCGGACATTATGACGCGAGGACGTTTAGTCCTTGCGAATGAGGCGAAACCGTATTAACTTGGCGCACTATGAACGCGCAGCCCATTTACGCCATCCCTGGTTTTAGCGAACCCTTCAGCTCGCTGTCCCACCTCGTGGCCGCCGGTATCATGCTGGCGCTCGGCATTCGGCTGCTCATACGCGGTCGTGGTGCGGCGCAAGTGCTCGCGTTGTTAATTTTTGTTGTCGCGGCGGTGTTTTTGCTTGCGATGAGCGGCGTTTTCCATTTGCTGCAACCGGGTGGCACCGGGCGCATGGTGTTGCAGCGGCTGGATCACGCGGGGATATTCCTGCTGATCGCCGGCACCTTCACCCCAATACATATTATGTTGTTCAAAGGCGCATGGCGTTGGGGGATGCTGGCCGTGATCTGGGCCATCGCGATTACCAGCATCACCTTGAAGACCATTTTCTTTACCGAGATCGCAGAATGGCTGGGGCTTGTGCTGTATTTAGGGCTGGGTTGGTTTGGCGCACTTTCTGGCATCCAGCTGTTTCGGCGTTTTGGTTATGATTTTCTCAAACCGCTGATCTATGGCGCGCTGGCCTACACGCTGGGGGCGGTGATGGAATTTCTAGGCGTGCCGGTCATCGTGCCTGGGGTATTGGGCCCCCATGAATTATTTCATATCGCCGTGTTGCTCGGTATCGGCTACCACTACGCGTTTATTTGGCGGATAGTGCAGACGAGACCGCCCGCTTGATCCCGCAGACAGAGGCAGACCTACAATGACCACAGCAATATCACACCCACTGTCGTTTTCAAAACACCCGGGGCCCAGAGAACGTCACCTGCAACGGAAATTGAATAATCCGTTATTCGGCGACGTCGGCACTTTTTCGCAAAACGCAGTGCACATCGCGCAGCAGCAAGACCAACTCGCGATGCAGCGGTTTCTAGAGCGGTTTCGTGAATTGGTTCAAAGCGCCGTCACGCTGGATAAGAATGTCGAAAGCGAAAAAATTTTATTGTTAAAAGCGCAATTGGAACAACAATATGCCGTTTGCACCGGATTAACGGGCAGGCCCACCGAAATCCAAGACGCTATCAAAAAACTCATCACCGCGATCAGTGACACGTTGCGAATAGCCTCTAAAGATGACCCGCATGCGTTGGAAAAACTTCAGGAATATGAAGAACACACGACACTCCACTTACAGTTGTGCGACTACACATTGGTATCTGACATACTTAACCCGGATAGAATTATCAGCGAAGACGAACAAATCCCCACCCTACTCAACGAGTCGGCGGACGCACTGCAAGCGGCATTGGCCTTATTCCCGCCCGCTCGCATCGCACAAATGATAGAAGAAGGTAGCGTATTACTGAGTAGTATAGAAGCACAAAGGCATAGCCTGCCGCTGGCCTGGCAAAATCTTGCGCAAATGAAACATTGGTTACTTGGCGAGTAAATCGTCGCAACCATTTTACTGGGCATCCGAATAATTCACCTTATAAGCACACTAATCACGCAACAACCGCGAGTCTTTTTCTCGACTCTCTCAATGGCAGTAGAATTGCTACCTCTAACGGATGTTTGTGTCTCCGTCGCCGGTTAATTTGCACGTGCCCGGACGGCGGGGAGGCTTGGCCTTTTCCCTTCATGCACCTCCGTCGGGTCGGATATGAAACAAAAATATTACATACCGTTAGCAATCTGCGCATTTTTCGCGGCGGCGTGCGCAAGTCACCAGGAGAAGGATATATTTATCGAGGAGGCGTTTGTCACAAATATAAAATCGAATGGAATAAAAATTTTTGTATACAACGTAATGACTGGCCAGGTCGACAAGGCGGTGAACGATGGCAAGACACTACCCGGCGGCTCGCGCCGGAAAAAGGGCAAAGAAGCCTTTGTCAGAAACGGTGTTGATAGCCCGCGGCCGGGGTACGTAGCTACGCACAATCCCAATCATCATCAGCTTTTAAAATCACTGGATATAAAATTGGCGGAAACGGGTTATTGTCGGCGAGGCTATCTCGAGCTCGACAATTTTTTTGACCGCAGCCGGTCTCAAATACGTGGGGAATGTAAAGACGGGGCGACGCAGGAAGATCGTGAAAAATTTCCCAATCGCGGGGGTTAAAAAACTGCGGCCTTTCCGCTAAGCGGTAGCAACTGCGGCGATATAAAATCTAAAAGTGAATTTGTTATTGATCCGCACACGCTATGTAAATTGGACTTGCAGAAGACCGTTCGTCCTCGAACTCTCGTTTTTGCCGTCCCGCGAAAATTCACCCGCACACCCTCTATTTTTCTTTTTGTGTATAAACCTGAAACCAAAAAAAGTCGGAAAAATTGCGATTTTCAGCATGGGCGTACAATTTCTCAACTACAACGCGTTGCGGCCACGACGAACTTTCAACTTTTACAGCAATGGGCATGGCGCATACGCGGATTCCGTGGCGATATGTTACGCGACGTCGTCTGAAAGAAACCCCGCCCAGCCCCCTTAGGCTAGGCGGGAATAACGCATCCTATTTGGCTGCGGCTTTCGTGACTATCGTACGCAAATACGCCACAACATCGGCAATTTCCTGCTTGCTTAGCTGCTCACCCCAAACAGGCATAAACGGCGAGCGCGCCATTGCCGCTCCACCAAGGGTAATAATTGAAGTTTTATAGTCATCGTTTTTATCGCTGCGCGTTAGATCCGCAGGGGGCGGGTTATAGAGTTTTGATGCGCGACCCTTGCCATCGCCGTCCACGCCATGGCACAGTGTGCAATTGGTTTTATATACCGCCTCGCCACGTGATACCCGCTCGCCGACCACCATCAGATAGGCCAGCACGTCGCTGAGTTGCTCCTTGGACAGTTCTTCTTCCCAAGGAGGCATGAAGGGGGAGCGCCCGACGGCCTCCCCGCCCTTGCTAACGATCTTGAAAAAGGCGTCTTTGGATTGCGGTTTGATCGCCATATTCAAACCAACATAGAGTTTGGCCGTGCGGTTTTCGCCTTCGCCGGCTTCGCCATGACAGCGCGCGCAATAGTGTTTAAACACAATGCCACCGCGCACCAAGGGTTTGTGTAACTCACGGTCAACGACCTCACGGCTGTCGCGTTCCTTGGCCCATGCCTGAACTCCGAGCAGGCCTATAAACAGCAGCAGTAGCGTCTTGCCTAGCCTATGGAATCTCATTATTTCACCTCGACTTCCAATTGCATCTGCGGGTGTATCGCGCATTCCACTTGGCTGATGCCCGCTTTATCAAACACTACGGGTTTGGACTGGCCTTTGGGAAATGAACCCAAGTCAAACGTTTTGATATCTGACAATGAAAATACGTTGTGAAACCAAGGGTCCATATTTCTGAAGTGAACTGTATCGCCGACTTTAACTGACATTTTTTCTATGACCTTGCCATCTTTTTCAAACGCCTTTTCGTGTTGATCGACAGTGTGTTCTGCAGCCAAAGCGACATTGATCGAGGAGTAACAAACCACACAAGACACGGCAACCAATACCTTAATAAAATCTGTACGCATATAAATATCCTATTAGGTTGAAAATTAAAGGGGGAGACGTGGCACGGTGACGGCAGACAGCACGCCGGTCAGCGCATTTAAAAAGGCGACGACATCATCAACTTCTTGCTTGGAAAGATTGAGTGGTTTGACGTTGGGGTCTAAATTGTCGTGGGCATCTCCGCCGCGATTATAGTGTTCTACGACTTCCGTGAGCGTTTTATACGTGCCGCTGTGCATATAGGGAGCGGTAAGCGCAATGTCCCGCAACGTCGGCGTTTTAAACGCGCCCTGCATAGATTTTATCGCCTTCTTGGCATAGCGACCAGGATCCTTGCTGCCTTTTAGACCGATATTATGGAAACCATCATCCGTGAAATTAAACCCTTGGTGGCAGGCGACACAATTGGCTTTTCCTTCGAACAACGCGAATCCGCGTTTTGCCGCGTCAGACATTGCCTTTTCCTCGCCCTTCGCCCAACGGTCAAAAGGTGATTCCGTAGAAACGATAGTACGCTCAAAACTGGCAAGCGCCTTCGCTAACGTATCTTTATTGACGCCTTCTCCGGGATAGGCCTTTTCGAATAACGCAATGTATCCTTTATTGGATTGAATCTCATCCAACAACATCGCCATATTTTGGTTCATTTCGACATCTGCTTGTATGGGACCCAACGCCTGCTCTTCCAACGTCCGGAAACGACCATCCCACATCTGGCTGCGTTGATACGCAGTGTTAATAATGGTGGGGGTTGCGCGGTCCAACACCTTCATGCCATGGCCGATGGCGGTCGGCAGACCGTCAGACCACGCTAGCGCTGGGTTGTGACACGTGGCACAGCTTATCCATTTTGAGCCGGACAGCCGAGGATCAAAAAATAGGCTTTTGCCTAGTGCCACACGTTCTGGCGTTACCTTATTATTGTCCGGCGCAGGGACTTTTTCCGGTCGTAAATAGGAGGCCAGAGGCGCAGCAACACCCGGTACCGCGATTCCAAAGAGTGCAACAGTGAAACAACCTACGATAAACTTTCGAGTTGAAAACCGCATAATATAGTGTCTCCATTTGTCAGTGGCGTGGACTAGCGTTACTACAGTTTGAAATAATTGACGACTTCATTTAAATCCGTTGAGGCAATATGCAAATTATCCGCCAATAAATTTAAGGCTGTTGTCTGTTTATTGGTGTCGTCCGTGATCGTTAACAGATAACCCACAGCGGCATTAATTTGACCAATCGCTTGTTCTTGTTCCAAAACCAGCTTTTCAACGTCGACGATTGAGGCATGCATGGTCAATACTTGCTGGTTACTCGCGGCCGTATGAGCCGCCACTTGTTGCAGGTTTTCGATATTGGCGTTTGCTTGTTCTATGTTGTTTTCGAGTAAGCCTACGGTGTTGGCAATGCTGGACGTAGTGCGGTCAATCAAGGTGGATATCTCTTTTATCGCGTCTTCCGTACGTTGCGCCAATACGCGCACCTCATCCGCCACCACTGAGAATCCGCGTCCCTGCTCTCCGGCGCGCGCCGCTTCAATCGCGGCATTG
>JAOUGF010000154.1 GCA_029857925.1 Gammaproteobacteria bacterium | reverse complement strand
GACGATGAGCCGTTGCCGGAGGGTGCGGACGTGGCATTGCGCGCCGCAGATGGTAAGCTTCACCACGGGGTGGTAAAGGATGGCGTAGTGGAATATAAGGGTGTGGTGTTGGGGCCGTTTAAACTGGTTATGGATGGGCAGGGGTGAGTCAGTGATCGTGACATGTGGCACATTTTGATGAAGGCATTTAGCCGTTCGTTGATTTTTATTTGTGTGGTGCTGCTCACCCACACTGCATGCACACGCGCGGAAGACGAGAAACTGCATTATTTCTCGATAGGATATTCGACGCCCGAGGGCAACAAAATTTGGATACGCAAGGCGGAGTTTGATCGTCGTTATACACGGCCCGGCGGCAATCTGGCGTGTTGTTGGGAGGAAGAAGGAGCAAGCAGTGGCATATTCAATGAATCCCTACCCAAACACGTCTACATCGAATGGATAGACCTGGGCGATCAACTGCTATACACCGCAGACGTCGATCTTGTGGCAGATGTGCAAAAGCGCGCAAAGGAAATGACAGAAGTTCGAGATACGGAATCCGGATTTCACGAAAAAGGGAATATCATTATCATTGTAGGCATGGGCGAACACGGTGAAGTCATCGTATGGTTGAGCAATTATCCGTATTCAGGTGGAACGATAACTGGACGCGTGCTAGACGTAGTCGGAAAGGCGCAGGCGACCGCGCGCCCGTGGAAACCGCCTGCTGCGCAATAGCAATGGCGGAGTGTGAATGGAAGTGTAAGAGAACAAAGGCGTAGCAATATTTAGCGTATGGTAATTGATTGGAGGGTATATCGTCGTGGCGAAATCACCGAAAGAGGATTTTTTGGTCTTAGGGCAATACACGCCGAAAGTCGCACCTGTAAATACCGTGACCGTGAAAATTCCGTCGCCGCAATTGGGCGTTTTTTTTGATGGCACCGGGAATAACTTGTTCAACGACAATCAAGACTCTAATGACGACAAGGCACCGACGAACATAGGGAAACTGTATGAGTTATATCCTCGTGACGAGAAACTGATCAATCGGCAGTATATCGAGGGCATAGGCACGCAGGCAGGGCAGGCGGATAGCGACTACGATCAGGCCTTTGCCTATACGTTTGGTCAGCGGATTCAGCAGGCGGTAATGCGACTGCAACGATTTTGTAATCAATATCGTGCTTTTAAGCACGTCAAACTTGACGTCTTCGGTTTCTCGCGCGGTGCGGCGGCGGCGCGTGCGTTTGTGAATGAAGTGCATTATATCAATAACACTGACCGTGCCTACTGGAACGGTGTGCGCGTCGAGGTTCGGTTTTTAGGCCTTTTCGACACCGTGGGTTCTATCGGCCTGCCGGGTAATAACGTCAACGACGTGCCCATCGCATCGCGCGGCCTGAAAGGACCGATCAATTTGAATATCCATCCGCAGGCGGTCAAGCAGGCCGTGCACTTGGTCGCGATGGATGAGTTTCGCGATTATTTTCCGTTGAGCAGTTTAAAACAAAGCGGTGGTGCGTTGGCGGGTAATTTTATAGAAGAGCTGTGGCCGGGGGCGCATTCCGATGTCGGCGGCGGTTACGGCCCGGTGCCGGAGAAAATATTTTTTCCTGAAGTGATCGAAGACAAGCAAATGCCGGGCCTGCGCTGGAGCGATGCGCAATTGCAAAAACGCGCGCTAGAGATCAAGGCGGACTATGAACGTCGCTATGCGACGCCGGGTATACACATCGACGTGGTGCCGCGACGTGAACGCGTGCGTCTGCCGATGAGCGCGGAGTGGCGCGAGGTGTATCATTTTACCTGTTTTTGGCAGCGGCAAGTGGACGTGGAACTTGCGCACGCCCCGTTGGCGTGCATGCACGAACTTGCCTGCGTCCACCGCGTGCCGCTGCAACCGCTCGCGAATCTAAGTACAACGCAGCCGCCCTATCCTTATGCGATCCCGGCGCCGCTTACGCAATGGGTGGCGTCTGCGCGCGCGCAGGGCGCCCACGCACCCGATTATGCGAATCTGTATCAAAAATACATACATCATTCACATCAATTTGCACCCAAACCGGGTTCAATGCTAAACCCGCATGCGCCGCACAAACAAGGTAATAGGGTGGCGCGTCAAGTCTTTGTGAATTCGATTGCAGAGGCCATTGTGCCTGCCACGACGCCTATAGCGCAAAGCGCGTGAATTTTGTCGAGTACGGTAGCGCACAACCAGCGTGAATTCGTGTGTGTTTTAGCGTCTATCGGTTAGTGTTGGCGTTGTGGTCGGTGCTTTTATTTTTTCGATTGCGTAGACCATCACTGAATTGCCGCCGTATCCTTTACGGCCTTGCGCCGTCACCCACAATTCTAGGCCGTCGGGAGAGATGTCCAGGCCGACAGGATAAGAATCCGCAGGGATATCGAGCAGGTGTTGCATCGTGTCGGCACGCATTACCGCCACCTTGCTTGATAGATTAAGTGCGGCGAATAAATATTTGCCATCCGGTGTCAGCGCGATGGTGCGCGGCGCGGCACCGATTTCCGCATCCAATTCCGGTTTCAATTCTTTTTGGTGTTGAATCGCCGCGTTTATGATATCTGCGACGGTATAACGGGCGACCTTTCCACTCACGCTGGCGCTGAGAAATAATTTTTTACCGTCCGGCGACAATACTAAGTGGCGTGGCGTCGGCGGCATACCGAAGACGGTACCAATATAGCTACCCTTGTGCACGTCGATCACCGCAAGCCCGCCACTGACGCCCATGCGTCCTACGATCAGGTATTTACTGTCCCTGGTGAATACGGTGCCGCGCAAACACAAACCGCAGTCGTGGTCGCGGTCTGTCGATTGTATGGCGTTGGTGTCCATGCGCTTTTGCACGACGATGAGTTTTGAGTGCGTGTATTGATCAACGGGTCCTACCGTTTTAATCAAACCTACCGTGTTATCCCCCCAATGCGTTACCGCCAACCAACGGTGATCGGGTGATACTGCGACAAATTTTGGTATGGGGCCCGCGCTGAAAACGCGCACGATCTTATCTTCCCGCGTATCTACCAACGCGACCGCGGAAGGGTACACGCTGAGCTCATCAAAGGTGCGCCTGTAATAGGGTATCCACAAATAGTCGCCATTGAAATTGAAGACCTGTTCCACGGGTTTCCCGGTGAAAATGTTCACATTCGCGACGGGAAATTTTGCCGGAAAATGTGCCCAACCGGAGGTCTTGGGGGCGTCGGTAAATAAATGTCCCGCCGCGGCGTCAAATCTATGCTCGATAACGCGGGTCAATTTATACGTTCGGCGGTCATAGACCAAGGTGTTCGCGCCTTCGAGCGCGTTCACGTATACCTTTTTGCCGTCCGGATGGAACGCGACTGATTTCGGTGAGCGAATTCGAGTGTCATAGAGGTCTTTGGCATCGTTGGGCATCGGGTTGTAGCGTTGAAAGCGTGCCTTTAATTGCAGCGCCAAACGCGCGGTGTTGGGTGTTGCTGTTGCGACGGATTGCTCAACGCGTGTGCCGATCGCGACACGCACGAGTGGCGGCGTCTTGCCCTGCGCAAAACTTTTTGCTTGCGCAAAATATTCTGTGAATGTCGCATCCGAAGCGTGTAGGTCAGCGACCTGTGACCACTGTTTGACAACGTTCGCCCAATCTTCTTTGGCCCAATAGCTCCAGCCCAATTCATAGTGAGTCGGTGCATGATGCGGGTCTTGTTGCAGCGCCGCCAAATAGCTGGCGATCGCCTCATCGGTCTTGTTTGCTTGCTGTAATTCGAGGCCGCGCTGGAACATCTCCTCTGCGGTCTCGCCACGTATAATTGCATGCTTTGCATCTTCATACTTGGCCGTGAACAAGGCGACGGCGATGCCTACACCTAGCGCAATCGCGCTTGATATAAATAGAATTCTGTAATAGTTTTTTTTAGCCATATTATTAGCGACAGTTTCTCATCGCTAAATCATCGGCGTTACGTTGACAAATTATAGAGACTATTAGTGAGGTATATGTGTTAAGCGATTTGATAAAATGAAAAAATGTTTATAAAACGTGCAGATAAGGCCATTGCGCTTTGCGCAAAACTAAGGGCGGAAAAAGCGCATCTTGGGGGCCTATTGGCGTTCTAACGGCACCTGGTAGGGTAATTCGCGCAGTTCTAACGCGGGCCCTTTGCGTGAGCCCATAAGCAACGTGCGACCTTCGGCACTGGTGACCTGAATCACCGCCAATACGTCGCAGCCATCGTCCGGGGACACCCTGGCATCGACGACTTGGCCGACACTTTGATCATTTTCGGTGCCGCTTTCAAATATTTCCATGCCGGGTTTGGGAATCGTGACGCCCGGGAGATACGCACGGTACATGCGCTTTTTTAGCTTACCTAAATAATACATGCGCGCGACGATCTCTTGCCCCGTGTAACATCCCTTAGTGAAACTCACGCCGTCCAGGGCATGCAGATTTATCATCTGTAAAACGAAGGTGTCTGAGGTTTCTGAGACCACTTCAGGTATGCCGTGCATGATATCCAACCAACGCCAGGTACCGGGGGAGGCCGCCGTGGCATGGGGAGTGAGGTGCTGCCACAGCGCGATGAGCGCGGCATTGGGCGCATAAATTTCAAACCGCGATGGCGTCCCTGCGACGCGGATTATGGTGTAATTATTTATCGTCACGCTGGCATTGGTTTGTGCGGGAAGCGTTGCGCAAAACGGCGCCAGCAACTCCGCGGCGTTTGGCCCGGAAAGCCCGATGCCGCTGATTTTTTCGCTCTCATTTTCAAGTGTGACTTTGGCGCGCATGATAAACATGCGCAGGCGGCGCAACACGGCATCAAACAGGCTGCTATGCACGCGGAGGAAATAGGCGTCATCGCGCCGAAACACGCGCATCAACGCTAGCACACGCCCCTTAGGGCTATTGTAGGCGTTGAGTTGGCTATGGCTTACTGAAATATTGCGTATGTCATTGCTGAATTGCCCTTGCAGAAAAGTGACGCTATCTTCTCCACGCGCGGCCAGCAGGCCGTGGCAGGTCAGAGGGCATAACACAGTGCCGTCGCGCGCCGCCAGGCGTTCTTTTTTCGGATCGCCGAAATGTATAATCAGCTGATCTTCGGTCTTTGCCCCTTGCTGCAGTAAAAAATCTAACCAATCGCTCATGTATAGCACCGTCGTCAGCAAACCAAATTTATATGCAAGATAAAGCGCAACTCGTGTATATTATACCACATAAGTGTTGAAAATTTTTTACTTCTGGTCAAGAACTTGCATTGATTCAACATTATACTGGCGCCCAATTTGCTGAAGGAATATACAGACTGGCATGAAGGGATATTCGAGTTACATGCGACCCAAATTTCTCAACTTATTAAAAATACGCCTGCCATTGACCGGCATCGTATCCATATTGCATCGCGTGAGCGGCGTGTTGTTAGTGATCGCGATTCCGGTCTCATTGTATTGGTTGCAAGCGTCATTAATCTCACCCGGTGGTTACCAATTTGCGATGGAATGGATTAAATCCCCGCTGGGCGTGACGAGCACGCTTGCCGGGTTGGCGGCGCTTTTATATCACTTGTTTTCAGGTTTGCGATTTTTATTAGTGGATGCCGGGATGCCGATGAATAAACAACGTGCGCGATGGAGTGCGGGCGTGGTGATCGTAGCGACCATAGTCGCGGTTGCAGCGCTTTTAGGTCGTGTATCATGAGTGCCGGCGGTATTCGGCCCTGGGTGGTGCAGCGCGTTAGCGCGGTTTACATGGGTGTCTATATCGGCATCATTGCCGTTTTATTTCTTAGCAAACCTATCGTCGATTTTATTGATTGGCGTGAGCGCTTGAGTTATCCAACGATGAATATCGCGACACTTTTATTTGTGTTTGCGCTGTTGATACACGCCTGGGTTGGCGTGCGCGATGTCGTTATGGACTATGTGCATAGCGCAGCATTGCGTTTTAGTGTATTGAGTCTGGCGGCGGTGTATTTTGCGGCCATGGCGGTGTGGACTGTGCGCAT